>JAHQVY010000031.1 GCA_019634095.1 Cellvibrionaceae bacterium | reverse complement strand
TTTTGATTTTTCTCCTCGGATTTACGGTATCGATTGCCAATGCAAAAACAATCGTCGTGGCCGACATGCCCGCCCTTAAAAAAGCCCTAAAGACAGCCTCGGGCGGGGAACAACTGCGGCTAAAGCCAGGTAACTATGGCCGCATTAGTCTTTGGAAACGCACCTTTACACCCGAGTTAATGATTATTTCCGACAATCCGGAAAAGCCGGCCAAATTCGACTCGGTTAAAATTCGTCGCTCGCACAATATTACTTTTGATTCTGTTATTTTTAATGCAAAATTCGGGAGCGAATCGAAAGACGCGAACCAAAGGGCGTTTGAGTCGACAAACTCTAGCCATATTACAATAAAGAATTCCGCTTTTATCGGCGATATGGTTGAACCAGGCGAGGGAAAACCCGATATTAGATCTGATAAAACACTGCGCAGAAATGATGCCATTGTCGGCTTTTACATCGGCGCTGGCGCCGTTGTTAAACATGCCTCCAATATTTATTTTTCACATAATACCTTTAAGCATTTTCATGTTGCGGCGCAATTTGTTAAAACAAACCAACTTTACTTTGGGCATAACTCAATACACGATATACGAATGGATGCCACAAATTTCGCCGAGATTAACAACGCGGTGATAGAAAACAACACTATTGAAAACATGATTCCCTGGACAGGCCCCGGCGGGAGCGTAAACCCAAGTATTGGCGATCATGCAGATTTAATTCAGTTTTGGACCACATCCACCGATAAACCATCCAGCAATGTAACAATAAGAAACAATTATCTATCTAGCGGGCTCAACACCTATTATGTTCAAGGTATTTTTATTAGGAATGAAAAGCTAGATCAAGGTACCTGGAATAACAATAATAAATACACTAACTTTGTGATTTGCGGTAACCATATTCAAAACGCCCATGTACACGGCATTACCGTTTCCGGCATCGAACATTCAAAAATAATGCATAACACCGTAATTAGGAATAATTACTCAGCTAGCGACGACAAAGCTTACCTACCCTCACTCTATCTGCGCCAAGGCAGTGACCATATCTACTTAAAGAATAATATTGTGGCGGCGTTTAAATCTGAAACCAAAGGAAAGTTAGTGAAGGGGCCGCATGCCTACAAGCGTGTTCGTGATTATTCAAATTGGCAAAAATCGTCTATAGACTTCTTTGACTACACAAACGACAATAATATTAACAGATTAAACGTATGTAATAAGCTAGAAGCAAATACACCCTAACGCATACATAAAATGCAACCTTAGGGTAACGAATAACGGCTATTACATACCCTACGCGTAGCGTTTACAATAATGCTACGGGTATAGATTAATGCGTACATAGCGCCACCTTTCTCGTTCTAAACCTCGTTTTGGTAATACGCAATTATGGCTACTAATTCTATCGAATGCAGCATTATCATACCCGCTTTTAACGAAAGCAATGTGATTGAGCGCTGTTTAAGTAAGCTCCTAGAAGGCCTTGATTTGTCTCGCTGCGAAATTATCGTGGTTGCAAATGGCTGTAAGGACGACACAGTTGAAAAAGCCCAGAAGTTTCCGGGTGTTCAGGTAGAAAATATTGCACAGGCCTCTAAAGTCGCTGCTTTAAATACCGGAGATAAACTAGCCCGTGGAAAATTCAGAGCGTATATTGATGCAGATATACTGTTGAGCGGTAGCGCTGTAATCACTGTTTTAGACTATCTACAGGCAAACAGCCACATTAAAGTCGCCGCGCCGAAAATACAATTTGATCTGTCGCATTCGTCTTTGCTTGTAAAAGCGTTCTATTCCGTGTGGAAAAGCTTACCTTATATGAAAGATCCAGGGCTAGTCGGCTCCGGGGTGTTTATACTTAGCCCCAGTGGCCGAGACTCCTTCGCAGAGTTTCCGGCACTTATCTCCGATGATGGGTATGTGCGAACACTATTCAGGCGTGATGAACGGGCTATGGTTGAGCAATGCCGTTTCACTGTGTTTGCGCCAAACACAGTTGCCGATCTAATAAAAATAAAAACCCGAGTTCGCCTGGGTAATCTGGAACTAAAAAGAGCCTCGCCTACTGCAGCCATTGGTGGAGAAAATACCCTTAAAGCGGCTTTGAAAACACTAATTGTTAACCCATGGCTAATACCGGCAGCAATGGTCTACTTCCATGTACAGAAGCAGACTAAGACCCGCGCGCTAATTCGTTTCAAAAATAATGAAATGGAAAAATGGGATAGAGACAACGGGTCTCGAGCGAACGTGTAACGGCTTCAGTTGTACGCACCTTGGCGGTGTTAAGAAGCTTAATTAGTAAAAGGTATCCTTAGCGGTGTCAGCTCGATTTAACACGGTACCTAATACAGGCTTTTCTTTTAACAAGTTTAAAGAATCTTCTATTTCATGCCTCTTATTACTACCGCTTTCAATAACAAGCAGAGAACAATCGATATAGGGAATAAAAACCATTACATCATCACCAGCTAGGGCAGGCGGCAGGTCAAAAATCACAATTCGGTCGCTATATCGCTCTTTTAAGCTGGTAATTAACTCTTTAACAAACGGCGTTGATATTTGCTCGGAAGAATTAAGTACACCCTTAACACCAGGCAAAATGGTTAGCCGATCAATACCCGGGTTTATTAAGGTCTTAGCGATGCTTGCGTTGCCTTCAATTATATCGTGCATGCCGTACTCGGGCGCTAATTCAAAATATTTATTAACACTCGGCTTCCTCAAATCCATGTCCACCAGTAAAACCGATTGATTACCCTCCATCGCAATACTGCATGCTAAATTAACAGATATTAACGACTTACCCGCTCCTGAAGTTGGCGCTGTAATTCCGAGTGTATTCCACTCCTTTTTCCTCATTTGCTGCAAAACTTTAGACCTTAACATTTGAAATCGAACCGCACGCAGATCTGTTTTGTCCATTGAAATAATGCGATTTCGCTTCAATGTGTCCCCAGTAATTGGAATGACTCTCGTTTTGGTGTACTCGTATTTGGTCAAATTCGATTCGAGTTTTTCTCGGCTTCTCACCTCACCTGAACGAGATTTTTCGTTAACCTCAAGCTCTTGCTTTGCGCGAGAGACTATTTTTTGCATCCTATTCATCGAAAGTAACCTTGCATTCCAAATTTTTCTATTGTTTTATACATGACTGTATCGAGAGGCATCACGAACACCTGCACGATTGTAATGAGGCAGAGCACAAAGGCAAGCGCCCCAGCCGACGAGTAAAGCATGTACTTTTTGCGCCTTACAATATCTTCAGGGACTTCTATATAAGGTATTTCTATTAAAGGGTTCTCCCCAACGATCAATTCAACAGCTCTTCGGCTGCGAACGCTATTATCCAGCAAACCCATTAAACCAACAACACCTATGGGCAGACCAAGGGAAAAGCCGAAAGCGAGTAGCAGCAGCTTTTTCTTATTCGGTTGTGACGCTGTGGTAGGTAAAACAGGGGGCTCCAGTAGTATAAACCTTTCGGCCTTTCTTTCTTGCTCAAGGCTTTCCGCCATCTCGGCACTTTGCGTTTTCGAGACAATGGTTTCGTATTGCTGACTTTTCGCTTCATAGTCTCGCTTAATCGAGACGAACCCTCTTTCAACCTGAGGAATCTTAATAATACGCTGCTCAAGATCCTCCAGCTTAGACCTCTCATTGCTGGTCTCCTTTTCAAGAATCGTCACTGTATCCTTAAGGCCCGCAATTTGGTTCTCAAGATCTATTTCTGCTGCACTCGAGGAGTTCAAATCGCCTGCACTGTTACCACCGCCAGCTATGAGATTAATTTTGTCACGCAGGTTCAAAACATCGGGGTGATTGGGTTGATACTTTAATTGCAGTAAGCGGAGCTGCTTTTTCAATTCAACCAGCTCAGATTGATTAGTCCCGAAACCGCCGTTTTGCTCTTTAACCAATGTTAATTGCGTGGTTAATGATCGAATTTGTTCTTGGTAGCCATTGATCATACGTTCATTTTCATTGATACGCTTGCGCGTATCTTCGCGCATCTCAACATAAAGCCCCAAATGTTCTGGCAAATTGTCTTTGTTGGTTCTTTTAAACTCTGCGACTGTTGCTTCTATTTGGTCCAATTCAGCACGAATTTTTCCCGCTTCAGCGACGAGAAATTCGGTGGTTTCAGAAGCGCGCTCGGTTCTAGCTTTAACGTTCTCGCTTAAAAACAGACTAACCAAATCGTTGGTAATGGCTTGCGCTATTGCAGGATCTTTCGAACCAAAACTAATTAGGAAGCCAATGGCGACCTTCGTGCGGCCTTTAATGGTACTAACAATATTCAATGCCACTTGCCCCCTAAACTCTTCTAACGTCAAGTTAATTTCAAGTGGACTTGCGCTACTCAACCCAAAATAGTCATATTTGTTCATTATTGCTAGTAGGTTGTCTCGCGTCATAACTCTTTGACGCATAACATCGATTTGCTCAGACGCAGCCGCAGTAACCGTGGATTGTACTAAATCACTGGGGATCTGTTGTGTTTCTACCATTACTCTAGCCGGCGCGCGATAAATAGAGGGCAGGATTAATATTACAACCAAGCTGCATAGTAAAAGTAACGGCGTAGCAGCAACAATGTACCATTTAAACCTGTTTAAGGTAGGCAGTAAATTTGATGGAAGCGGCTCCACTTCATCTTCTTCATACATATTTCGAGTATTCCCTTGATTAATGATTGCTGCGTCGCTTTAAGGCCTCAGATACTTCGTCGAACAACTCATCCAGATTTGGGTTTGCGTAGGCTTCATCCCCAAGCAGCTTGAGAGGGTCTTGCCCAAGGGCGAGAAGCCCACCTTCTGCCCGTTCTCTTAAAACATCTTTGATATAATTTTCATCGATAAGCTGAATGTCATCGCCAAAAGCAAACGATAGCGCTGTATCGCATAAAATGTTGATTAGTCGCGGCACACCCCGGCTAGCCACATGAACCACTATATATGCATGGGGTGTAAAAACATCTTGCACTGCACCGGCTTTTACCAGCCGATACTTAATATAGGCAATTGTTTCTTCTATGGAGAGCGGCGCAATATGATAGTCTGCGGCCACCCTTTGGGAAAACTGCATTAACTTACGTTGATTTAGTAACCGGCGAAGCTCAGGCTGCCCCACCAATATAATTTGCAAAAATTGTTCGCTGGTGGCATTCAGGTTGGATAGCATTCGCAGCTCATCCAACACATCTGTATCGAGGTTCTGTGCTTCATCAACCAATAAAACCGTTCTTTGCTGTCTATCGTGTTGCTCAGTTAAAAACCTTGAAAAGTTTTCGTATAGAGCGACCTTGTTTTCTTCGCGGTATTCCAATTTAAAAGAATATAATATCCAAGGCAGTAATTCACCCATATTGCGGCTGGTGTTATTTATTAAACCCACAGTGACTTGATCATTAATTTTACTGAGCAAATGATGAATAAGAGTCGTTTTCCCACTACCAACCTCACCGGTAATGACGGTAAAACCTGCCTGACTTAACACACCGTATTCAAGCATAGCGAAGGCAGCACTGTGCGTCTTTCCCATGTATAGGAAATCGGAGTCCAACGCAAGCGAAAAGGGTCTTTTACTAAAACCGTAATAGGATTCGTACATACTATTCCCAGGTAAATAAAACGCCGTCGGTGTTTTTGGCGTAGCAAGTTAAATTTTAATCCGCCAGTGTCGCTAACTGCGCGACAGCTATATTTTTCTCTGGAAAATCTTGGTCTAATTTTTTAACCGCGAAGCTAAGCTCTCTTTTTGCTTCCGGTTTGCGGTCATTTTTTAAATAGGCCATACCCAGGTGGTAGCGAACTTCCGCAACATCGTCTAACGCCCTCGACGCTTTTTCTAATAGATATAAGGCATCCACGTTATTTCCGGTATTTAAATAAACCCAACCTAAAGTATCTTGAAACTGTGGAACCTCTGAATTTCTAAAACGTTCTGCTAAACGCTTCGATTCTTCCAAAGCGGGTTCACCACCCTGCTTAAGCAACAGTATCGCCAGATTATTAGCCGCAATATCACTACTGCTGTCCTTTTCTAATAACTTTCTATAAACGCTTATTGCCTGTTGAAACTTGTTTAAACGCTCCAGCAAAACGGCTTCGCTAATTGCCAAATTTACGTTATTTGGCAGCTGTGCCCTACCCGTTTGAACCGCAGTAAGTGCGGAATCTATCTTACCTTGAACGACCAAAACCCGAGTTAGATTTCGATAACTCGCCATATATTCGGGGTTGAGTTTTAGTGCCTTTCTATAAACAGCTTCCGCCTTCGAAAAATCTTTTTCAAATTCATAAACCAAGCCTTTGAGAAGCTGAGCCTGTAGATGCTGAGGATTCTTTTTTAATGTAGAGTCGATAAAGCCGTGTGCCCTTTGAGTTTCGCCAGAACGCAGATAGGCGCCAACAAGCGCCGCAATAGGCCTAGCGCTTTGCGGCGCCGAGCGCTGGGCTTCCTCAAAGAAGGCAATGCTCTTGGTATGCTCGGCTTTTCCTCGATATGCATAACCACGAATTCGGCTAATTATACCTTGTTCCGGTGACATTTTTTCAAGTTTATCGGCAACCGCTTGCGCCTCATCCCACTTTTGTAGATTTAGCTTAACCTGTGCCAATAAGCTTAAAATCGATTTGTTGACAATGCCTTTTTTTATCGACCGATCTAGCACCTGCTCGGCAAAATTTGAATCTCCCTTCTTAATTAAAAACCTAGAAAACTCACTCACATAAATCGAGTCTGCGGAATCTGCTTTGAGCGCACTCGAGTAGTAATCTTGGGCTAAGTCTATTTCCCCTTGTATCTCGTGCGCTTTGGCTAAAGCCAATAGCACCTGTGGATCATTTGGCGAATGGCTAAGCAACGCCCTTAGGGAAGAAATGGCTTTTTCTACCTCACCTCGACCAAAATCTACTTTAGCCAGGCCAACCAGTGCAGTTACATTTTGCGAGTCTTCGGCGACCACTTCTTTATACAGCTGAATGTGGGTATCTATATCGTTATCTTTTAAGGCAACATGCGCTAAATAGTTTTTAGCCTTTAGCCTTTCTACACCATTTTTTTCGTTAAGTATATTTTCAAGCTGCCGCTTTGCCTGTTCGGGTTTGCCATTGGCAAAAAGCAAGTCCGTCAATATAAATTGTAATTCCATCTGATCGGGAAACAGTTTGATATAGCGCTTCAATTCATTCTCGGCTTTTTCGACCTGGCTTTTCGCAAGAAAAAACTCAACAACGGCCAAGTTAGACTCCACACTCTTTGCCCTTTGAGCGAAGGCTTTTAGTACTTTTTCTGCGTTAATATCATCGTCGACCAGTAGATATTGATTCGCCAGCTGTTTGTAGAGTGCTATATTAGAGGGAAATTCAGCGGTCAACATCTGCAAAATTTCGACAACGCTGTCATATTTTTTCTGAACGTTGAGTACGCGAACTTTGAGTTGATTCAGCTTTAGATCTTTTGGCTTTGCCTTTAACCCAATGGCCAGCATATCGAGCGCTTTCCCATACTGTTGATTGCTATAAAAGTGATTGGCAATCATATACCGCGCATGTTTATTGTTTGGGTCCGACGCCAAGATATTTTCTGCTGCCTGCAGCCCTTTAGCGACCTTACCCGCTTGAAAATACAGGCTAGCTCGAACAACTTGGGCATCAGTACTTTGCGGCGAATGTTTTAACAAAACATCAAGCTCGTCAAAGGCCTTATCAAATTCTTTTACATATACAAACAAATTAACCAGTTTACGCCTAGCATCTTCATTAGATGGGTCGAGTTCCAATATTTTATTGACAACCCTGTAGAGATCGGGGAATTTTTCCGTTTTCTCATAGATCACACTCAGGCCTTTCAAGGCATCAATATTGTATTCATCTAATTTTAGCGCGTTGGCAAACTCAACTCTGGCGGTTGCATAATCCGCAGAATCGGACAATTCATACCCATTTTCAATATAATCTATTATGCGTTGCTCCTTAGATTTACAACCCACGAGCAAAAGCGTAAAAATCCAAATTAAAACGATAATTCTCATAATCTCATTCCTAATAACTCTATCCCAACTTAAAATTACAGAGGTAGCAACCTTTGAAAACTGGGTGAGTAGGCCTGTATGAACTGCCTAATCTCTCGCTCGCTTTCTGCTACACTATTTTTTACGGGGGCAATAATCCTTACTAAACTTGCATCCGTTCTTTGCTTAAACAGTGCACTTTTTAGCAGCTCGGTTCGCGCCTCGAAAGCACTAGCATAGTTTTTACCGTGCTGATTAACCCAGTAATAAACCAGTAGCTTTTCCTGCCCTCTAGTAATCACTGCGCTGTTCGCCTCACCCTTCAAATATTGCAGGCTTTCAATTTTTGCCGACTCAATTAACCAACCACCACCCGGCAAGCAGTCTTTCGGCGAATGAATAACTGCCCCGTCTCTTTGCTGTTCGTAGTACGCCATATACACGTTAATAGGTATTGCGCCGGGTTTCACATAGTCGCCGAGAAAATAATCGTCCGCCTGCAACACATTCAAAACTTCATTGGTGAACGTTTTCCTTTGCAATACTCTATCCAGAATAACGAAAGGCACTTTACTAAAATCTTCTCTTTCGGGAAGTACAGGCTTAATTTTTAAGACTAAGTAATTTGCCACGAAGCCAAAACCAATAAGGACCAAGAAAAAGGCCACAACGGGAAGCGGCACGCGGCTCCACCTGGAAAAAACTGGATCTCTGTTAGTGGAACTCAAAATAAAGTGCTCTGAGAGTCTTCTTCGTTTATCCAGACAAAGACCCAACAAAATTGCCACGATAATAAGCAAAGCAAAGGCCGCGACAAAGAAGATCCAACCCTCGAATGCATGCATAAAGCCTTCTGCGGCTTGCGCTCCGAATATGTCGATTATGACAGCGGTTATCGCAATACGCACGCTATTCATAAGGATAGTAATCGGCGCCGCTGAAGCGACAAGCACAATTTTCATCCAGACAGGGGCGCGAAAAAAATATGACAGTGCAACGCTTATACTCAACAAGGGGAACAAATAACGTAGGCCAGAACACGCTTCTTCAACAAGCATTTGGAAATGGCCTAAATCTATAATATTGCCTTCTTGTAACACCGGCATGCCTATTAGGCGAATAAAAGCAACCCCAATATCTGATGATATAAATTGGAGCTCGATGGTAAGCAGCTTAGTGAGCAAGTACGGCAGCGGTATGGCCAGTAGCAGTAGAACAAAGGGAAAACCGCAGGCCCTAACCAAGGCTGGTCCGCCAATAGCCATCACCAATCCGAGAATTGCCAGCAGTAACGAATACGCTTTTACTTTATCTAAGTCGGCAAGAATGGACGGAATAAATAGCAAGAAGGCCAGTACAAGAATAGCAACCCCTAGCCAAGTCGGACTGAACTCCTTGTTAAATAGGCTTCCTCGGGTATCCCACACAATATATGCGACAACAAGGGGAATGATAATGCCATAACCATATTCAGGTGACTCTAACCAGGTGCTGAGAAGTGGGGGTAATGCCGCATAGAAAGCAATAAGACAAATAAGTAAACCAATACACAATGCGCAGCCGGAATGCCGCAGTGCCGCCTTATAGGCAGGGAAATCCATTTCGACTCACCCCGTTTTAATAAAATCGCGCAGCTTGTTAATAAGTTCAGGTGAAGTTCGCACGTTAGTGCTTACTGAATTATTACGTGTTTCACTTAAATGCTCGTCAATAGCTTCTTTAAGCTCATATTCTGAGTTGACAATCACTATCGAGTCGATATGGCTGAATTTTTCTGCCGTGCCTAGCTGATGGTCATTGCGATGCTCGCCCATCTCAGCCAGCCTAGGCATTAAGATCATTTTTTTAAAGTGTTCTAAACCAGTAATGATTGTACCCATTCCGACGTGAGATACGATCAAATCCGCGTTATTTACCTTTTCGGTGTACTCTGCTGGACTGAGCTTTTCAGAAAACGCCATGAAACAAGGCGTGTAGTCGGTTTTGCCTACTTGGGCAAACACCTCTTTATCGGGGTTTTCCTCTGACCAGAAATCCATAGAGCGTATTAGACGCTCGAAGGGCAGTTGCGTGCCGACACTAACGAATATCATACAACTGAACCATAGTAATGTAAGCCCCTCTCGCCAGCCAGGTGCTCCCACTGAGTAATAAATAAGTCTACATAACGCAGCGCTTTTTCGCCCGCCAGAGAAATCTGATGGACGTTGGCAATACTGTCGATCCAAATGGTTTTTTTGCCCAACATTTTCGCAAACAAAATTGCAAAGAACCCCGGGGCGGCGCCTGTCGAAACCACAACATCGGGCCTAACTTTTATGATTACACCAAGAACGCACAGCGCTTGCCATAATATACGCAACTTGGAGCTGCGGATGGATGCATCTGGAACATATGAAAAACGCGACCCTATTACCGATTGGCTATAGTCCTTTTCGGTACTTGCGTAAAACAAATCGCAATCCTCGAACGCTTGTTTAACACGCTTTAGCTGTACCCAGTGTCCACCGCTTGAGGATACACATAAAACTCGCAATTTAGTATTCACTGTATTATTGGTCTCCACAAAATAACGTCAAATAAATAAGATGTTTGCAAGCTATGGTGCCATAAACCAATCATCACTAACCAAACTATTTCTAGCGATTAACTCATTAAATTTTGCGATAAAAACATTTACTCTGCTGCTAAAACCTGAAGCAAAAATAAAGTATGCGCAAATCCATCAAAAACACTCTCGATGCAATAACTTCAATGGGGGCTGTTATGCAGCGATGTCGCGGGGAGGATACTTGAAATTCAGCACGCTGCCACACTCACAGCCTTGGCAACCTATTTTATTTAAACTCCAAGATTTTCATTTAAAACCAAGAGGGGCTCAGCAAAAGCTTAGAAAGAGCACCCCCTGTTGCAAACCCACTGCCTGCTTCGAGGGATAGCCTTTCTTTGCTTCGCAAGCGCAGCTTGAGCCACTCACGTATTAGCAGCTTGAGCCACTCACGTATTAACAGCACGAGGGTAATGCACAAAGCGGGAAAGATTTGCCCACAGGGCCTGGCCACTAACTTTCACACTAGCTTTCACACTAACTTTAGATAGCTCATTAAATATGAGTACGCCGTTGTTGGCTAAGCAAAGAATACTTATCGGCTTGAATGCCTTGCATGTGTGCCGGCCTATCGCCTCAACAACTAGATAAAGAACACTCGCTATAGCAAAACAAAAACAACTTAACTAATACATTAAGGCGTGGCTGACTTTATCCGCAAACCGAAACACGCGCAAGAATAGCCGAAAACGGAAAACAGAAACACCTAAAAAGGAGATTACATATTACTAGGCAGCCGTATCAGCGTCGCGAGCCTCGGCTCACATAACCTCATATAGCCCCAAAAAATCTCATTGCCAACGAGAAATCAATTCAAGATTCAATTCAACCCCATATTAAAGCGCATTTACTGGTTTGGATCTAGATTTATTAACAAAACCGCCAACATACGTAAACACACAATTAATGAATTAGCTTTAACAATGCATTAATTTCCGGCCCAACTTGCATAGATTTAGGGGAGAATACCAGCCCTACTAAGCGCTTCGCTGGCGTCGCGATAGCACAGCGGCAGCATCTCCAGCATTTGCTTTTGAAGCTCTTCGTACACTAGCCTTCTGCGGCGCGGGTCGATTTCCGCAGTTCGCTCGCAAGCATTGATAAACTTCTCCACAAACAACATAGGCTCCAACGGATTATTTAATTCGCTAACTGTTGACGGCAGGATAAGGTGATCTAAGCGCTTAATGCATTCATTGAGATACTGTGAATATTCTTCTCTGATTTGTAAAGCGGTTTCTCGCAATAGATACTCAACTTCAAAGGTAACGCCATTAACCACCGACAGCTTAACCCGAGAACGCAAGGTGGGAATGACTGCATTTTTCTTTGCATTTGAGGCCAGCAAAACACCAAAAGCTTGGGTAAGCTCCGCCTCAACAACGGCTGCCACACTGTATTGCAATTTGTCGATTTTACCGTTTTCATCCGCTAAATCGCCGTTAAGTGAATTTTCCGCATCGAGAAACGACCACTCAATCAACTGGCGGCAACTTTCCAGATATTGACCGGCAACAAGCCCCAAAATACCGGGTAACTTTCGCTTATTAAAAATGAAATCATTCGTCATTGAACTTTCAATGCCATCATTTTTGTACTCCATGAAATTTCCTATATATGGATAAAGCATGCATTAGAAATTAAAATGCAGCCAAAGTTGTGCAAATTGAAATGATTTAATAGTTACAAATTTTGAGTGAAAAATGGAAAAGAGGCTGCGGCGTGTTAAATCAACTTACGATCTCCCTGTGTAAAATACGTATTTCGCGATCACTGCTACGCATCTTATAGCCTATCAAAAAGTGGCAGTTTCCATATAGCAATTAGTTGTTATTAAACTGTAAAACCTGAGCCAGCATAAGTTTTTCGATTCAGCAGCATTTAGAGGAATATTTATTGTGGTGCACGGCGATTGTTTGCGGCAAATATAAGTCACTCTTTAGTGGGGTCGAAAACAATTTAATTTGGCGCCAAAAATGCTGCTATAGAAGCCGAGAAGCAGTTCTAGACCGAAAATTTATGCAACCTTAAGAGTTAATCTAAGTTTATCGCAGCAGAAAAAAATTGGCGCCACAAATTTGCATCGTAAATATAACCTAAACTATTCCAGTGACGGTAGGCATACTGGTAAAACCTTCGCACCCAGGGGCGGCAAATCCGCAGTTGCTCTGCGGGTATCTACAGGGAGGTAGTGTATTTCCATAAGTTTGCTGGGAGCAAACTCGGATATCTGCAGGGACGTAGTGTATTTCCGTAAGTTTGCTGGGAGCAAACTTGGTGCAGCCGCAAAATTAAAAAACCGGCTTAATTTCAGCCCCTTGGACCCCCTCGCTACGATCCAAACGATTAATTTAGGATTATTTTATGGGAATAGCGGGTTTTCTTTATCCCCAAAGCCGCTAGACTTCTGTTTATAAATACAGTATTCTTTAGAGAATATGAAACTGTATATAGCCGAGAAGCCCAGCTTGGGTCGCGCCATTGCCGAGGCATTACCCAAACCTCACCGACGTGAAGAAGGTTGTATTCGCGTTGGCAATGGCGATGTAGTCAGTTGGTGTGTGGGGCATTTGCTAGAACAGTGTGAACCGGAAGCCTACAAAGCAGAATACAAGCAATGGAAGATGCAGCATTTGCCCATTATTCCGCAACAGTGGCAACTGCAGGCTAAAGCAAAAACGCGCAAACAGTTAACGGTGTTGCGCAACTTAGTGAAGCAGGCAACGCAACTTGTGCATGCTGGCGACCCCGACCGCGAGGGTCAATTGTTGGTCGATCAGCTCATTGATTATTTAAAAGTAGACACCGCAAAGCGGCACGCAACACAGCGCTGCCTAATTAGCGATTTAACGCCGACAGCTGTCGCTAAATCCTTGGCTCAATTACGGCAAAATAGTGAATTTAAGTCGCTCTCCATATCGGCGCTGGCGCGCTCTCGTGCCGATTGGTTGTATGGAATCAACATGACTCGCGCCTATACGCTGCAAGGGCAAAAGGTTGGCTTCCAAGGTTTACTCTCCGTTGGCCGAGTGCAAACGCCGGTACTGGGTTTGGTAGTGAAGCGCGATTCCGAGATCGAAAATTTTCAAAGCAAAGCCTATTTTGAGGTACTCGCGCATTTAACCACCACCAAGCAGGAATCTTTTACCGCGAAGTGGGTTCCCAGCGATGCTTGCCAGGCTTTTATAGATGAAGAGGGGCGCGTGCTGTCGCGTGCTCTTGCCGAAAATGTGCAGCGACGCATTGAGGGCAAGCCAGGCACGGTGCAAGCCGTTGAACGGCAAGCTAAATCGCAAGTTGCACCCTTGCCGTATAATTTATCCTCTTTGCAAATCGACGCGGCCAAGTGTTTTAGTTTTAGCGCGAAACAGGTCTTGGATATTTGCCAAACCTTGTATGAAAAATATCAATTAATTACCTACCCCCGCTCAGATTGTCGCTTTTTACCCCGAGAACATTATGCGCAGGCAACATCGGTGCTAAAGGCGCTCGCCGCGAATACGCCAAGCCTAGCCGCAGCAGTGAAGCAGGCAGATCCTCGTTTGAAGGGGCGAGCGTGGAACGACAGCAAGGTCGGCGCCCATCACGCCATTATTCCCACCCGCAAAATATTGTCATCGCAGCCCTTAAGTGCGCAGGAAGCAAAAGTGTACACCTTAATTGCCCGCCAATATTTGCTGCAGTTTTATCCCAAATGGGAGTACTGCGATACCAAAATAGAGGTTATCATTGAAGGCGGTTTATTTGTTGCCAAAGCGCGAACTACGAAAAAATTGGGCTGGAAGGCACTTTTCGAAAAAACCACTGCAAAGCCGGCCAACACTCAAACCAGCGATAACGATAGCGACGCCCCTATTCCGGTGCTTCAACTGCCCGAGGTTGCGGTGGGCGAATCGCTAAAATGTTGCCGTGCCGAACTGTTGGAAAAAGCCACACAAGCACCCAAGCATTTCACCGATGCGTCGTTACTGGCGGCAATGACCGGTATCGCTCGCTTTGTATCAAGCCCTGAAATTAAAAAAGTGTTAAAAGAAACCGACGGCTTAGGTACTGAAGCAACCCGCGCCGGTATTTTAGAGTTGCTGTTTACGCGCAATTATCTTATGCGCAAAGGCAAGCAAATTCACGCTACCGCCGCCGGGCGCGCTTTAATTGCCAGCTTGCCCAGCTCGGCCACTGCACCCGATTTGACCGCACAATGGGAAGTTGCCTTAAATGCAATTGGTCAGGGTTGCTCGGGCTATAAGGCATTTATGCAGCCTCTGGAACAAACCTTACAAAACTTAATTCAGCAGTGCCAATCGACAAGCCTCACGGCCTTACGCGGTGTTACAGTGGGAAAACAACCCTCGGCGAAACGCAAACGCAAGCCGAGAAAAGCCCCTAAAAAAAGCGCGCAAACAGGTTAAATTGCCGGCGCTGCTTCAGGGGCGGTAGCAGTTTAGCGCAGCTGTAAATAAAACCTCGCGCTGCATAACCTAAAAAGATCCGTTGTATTTACCGTCTACGCCTAATTAACAGAAACCCATGCGCGTTTCATTTTTTATGGCTGCTCAATCGCTTCTGTTGGGCCCATACACTGTGCCATACCATTCCATGCCGGTGCATGCAGTTCGGCGTAACTCGCAATCACTGCTTGGGAATCGTTGATAATTTGCCCTTGGTGGCTCAACCAAGCATGCGCTGCAAGTTGTCCCCGCTGCTTCTTTACACCGATGTGCAGCTGACTGTTTATATTCCTACGCTGCAGCATTTGCTGTTGTACAAAACAGCGCCGCAGGCAATTCATATCGCGCCAATGGTATTTTTTTGCCAACTCACAACTTCGAATAATTTGGCGAACCCGATTAATATTCGGCACGTTTCGCGCAGTGCGTAAATTAAACGCCGGCTGGCCCGCGGCTAAAAAATAGTTTTTCCAACGGGCATAAGGCGTAACGCTTATCCGAAAATCCACCCAGGCAAAATTTAGCCAGGCTTCGCCAAACCACAATAGTTTCAAATACAACTCGCGCATAACCCTGTTTATTTATGCTCTTAAACCTGTTCTGCTAAACCGTGCTGCTGCATGGTTTCGAGTAGTTGCCGCAAATCGTTGCCCGCGGTTTGCTCGCTCACCTCAAACTCGCAGGCCATTTGCACGGCGGTTTTTTCGATGCTGTGGTTAATTTTGTAGAGTTCAATCATACGGCTACCCACTTCGTCGAGGGTAAAATAATTGCCGGAGTCGGGCTCCAGCAGCACCGATTCATTGGCCACCGATTGAATAAGAATGCTTTCTGGAATTTTATAGTTTGGCACGGTATGTCTCCCTTATGTATCTCTCTCAAGTGCTGATTCAGGGCCCTAGCCCTTCGCGGTATTGCGGTTTGCGAAGCTCGCTAAGCGCTCACCTCGCTCAATTGACCATTTTCAATGTGAAGTATTCGGTCAGCCAAGGCAAGGTTTTCGTGACTGTGTGTCACCAGTAAAACCGTATGCTGCTTTAACACATTGCGAATTTGCTGAATAAACTGCTTTTCTCCCTGTGGGTCGAGCATGGAGGTAGCTTCGTCTAGCAATAATATCGGCGAGCCTTTTAACAAGGCGCGCGCCAAGGCAATGCGTTGGCGTTGGCCACCCGACAACTTCTGACCCAACTCGCCGATTGCGGTGTCATAGCCCTGGGGTAAGCGGGCAACAAATTCGTGCACGCCGCTTTGACGCGCAGCCCGTTCCACTTCGGCATCGCTAGCTTCGGGGCGGCCATAGCGAATATTGTTGGCAACGCTCTCGTCACTCAGCAAAATATTTTGCGATACCAAACCCATTTGCTCCCGTAAACTGGCTAAGCTGTACTGGTAGATATCTTGCCCATCAATTAACACTTTGCCCTGTTGCGGCTTAATAAAACCCAACAACATGTTAAGCAGGGTAGTTTTCCCCGCCCCGTTGGGCCCGGTAATGGCCACCGTTTCACCAGCGGCTATCTTCAGGTTGAGACTGGACCAAATCGGTGCTCGCTCCGGATAGCAAAAACTCACGCCGTGAAATGCAATATTCCCACGGGCTGGAGCGACAAACAGCTTGCCGCCTGCAGAAGCCTCCGGCACTTGCTGCAACATGCGATGCAAACGTTGCGAGCTGCCCCGCACTTGTTGCACCTGGCCGTAAAGCCCCGCCAAACTGCTCACCGGACGCGACAGCAGCAAACCATAAAATATTAGACTGATTACCTGAGCTGCGCTAATTTGTTCACTAATTAATTGTTGGCTCAACAGCCACAAGAGCAAAAGTATTGCGCAAGAAGCCACCCATTGAATCATCGGCGACAATAACGCTTGAGCCGTTAACAGTTTTAAACGAATACCCAAAACGCTTTGCACTTTCTCGGCATAGCGCCGCGACTCGAGGTTTTCGCGATTAAAGGCCTTTAGCGCGGGCAGAATGCTTAAGTTGTGCTGCACATGGGCAAGCGATTCAGCCTGAGCCTGTGCCAGCGCTTCCGACAAGGGGCGAATAGTTTTTCCCAGTAGCTTAATAAGTAAATAAAACGCGGGCACCAATATCAGCACCAACAGTGCCGCTAGGGAGTTGATCAGCACCATCATGATTAGCGCGCCGACAAAAGTCATTGTCAGCGGAGCAATAGAGGTGAGCGTACCGGTAACAAACTGCGCAATAACGTTTAAGTCGTGACTAATTAAGGCCAGCAAATCGCCTTGTTGGTGGCGCTGATGAAATGCCATCGGCAACACCTGCAAGTGGTCGTAAACCTGGCGACTCAAGCTTGTAAGTATTTTGGCGCCGCTGGTGGTAATAAGGTAAGCGGATAAAAACCGCAAGCCAGCTTGGCAGGTAAAAAGAAATAACCACAACCCAATGATGGACGACACCGACAGGCCTGCGGTCAGCTGCGCGGTTTCTGCAAGCACCCCGGTTCCTGTAAGTTTTGCGGTTTCTGGCAGTACGCTTGTTTCGGAAAGTACGCTTGTTTCGGAAAGTACAATGTGAGCAAACTGCCCTGCGATCCAAGGCGACAGCAGTACAGCGATACTTTCTAACATCATCGACAAAGTGGCTAGAGCAAGCCAAAGGCGAAACGGCTTTATCCAATTGAGTAGATCCTTCAGCGCCATAAAACCTCCTTTTCCCTACAACGGATGCCAAGCTGAAAACCGTACTATGCAGCTTTAGTTCGCAACACCCTAGCAATTTCTTTCCACATTGCACGATAGGCCGTGGCGGCTCGGCCGGCACGGGCATAGCTGGTTAAGGGCGCGCGCATTTCCGACATTTGCTCGGCGGCGCTGTCCATGGGGATTAAGGTTTTAAGCACCGGCAGTGGCAGCAGTTTGGCGCTTTCGAGGGTTTGCTTGTGAATACTGCGGCGCATATCGACCATATTGAAAAACCCGTGAATGCGTCGCGGTGGTTGTTTTTGCTCTTGGAAAAACTCTGTCACTTGGTGCATGGCGCGCAGTGACAAGGGGCTGGGAATCATAGGCACCAGCATCAGGTCTACCCCCGACAGCAGAAATTCCATACTGGGAGACAAGGTGGGCGGGCAATCAAAAATTAAGATATCAGTGTTTTTGCCAACCGGCTTTATCAGTTGGCGCATAAAGCGGCGGGCTGCCCCCATGCCGGCGAGATCGGTATCGAATTGTCGCAGGCTGAGGTCGGCGGGGACAATGCTCAGATTGGGAAAGGGCGAGATAATTTCCAAGGTGCCAAAGGGCTCGCCTTTGCGCAGTAGTCGGATCGCTTTGCGCTCACCATCGTCGAGACCAAAATACCAAGTGGCGGCGGCTTGCGGGTCCCAGTCCCACAGCACGGTATTTTTTTTCGCCGTGGAGGCCAAATGCGCCAAATTAACTGCAGAAGTGGTTTTACCAACGCCGCCCTTTAAGTTGTAAATTGCGATAGTGATCATGGTTGTGAGGTCCTTTAGCCGGTTTACGCAAATGGACGGTAAGCACCTTTTAAGACCTTGGTACGAGTATGCAGTAGCAAGTTCTGCTCACACAGCTTAGACGTCGTCGGCAGGTGTTTGTCAAAAGCATAACTAAGTTTTGCCAACTTCGCATAAATTCAAACTAAAAACCGTGATCCTGGATGAAAAATCATCAGAACGGGTCGTTTGAGATCGATTACTCTAAATAAACCCGTTGAATTGTAGCGAAGGCTTACCAGGTAGCAAAATTACAAGCTGTTTGGCGCACATTGGTCGTCACCCTGGGGAAGCCGCCACAAAAATGAAACAAGGCCTTAATTTCTGTGCATTTGGTGTACACAGTGGGCTCACGTTTTTTTAGGATTATAAGATTAAAAGCCTCGACCCGCGCAGGGGTATGACATGGTGCAGCAGGGCTTGCAAAAATTGGCGCACTCCTAACACCTAAATCTCGAACGCTTTCGGTATAGCACAGCCTTTACCCGTTTAATACAAGCATTCACCTGCTTTGATACAAAGCCCGTTGATACAAGGCCGGTTATCGGCGGGGGGAGAGGGGTAAAGATTAGGAGTAAAGAGGACTTGCCGGCTAAGGTATAGAATCAGTTCAGGGGTTAGGTACTGTGTGCATCCGTGCTGAGGAAAGAACTGTATGGTTATACAGTTAGCCGGCAAGTCCTTTCATCATAGGTGGATGCGGGCATTAGGTCAAGGAGTTATTAGAAATATTTCTTAATGAGTTTAGCAA
>JAHQVY010000243.1 GCA_019634095.1 Cellvibrionaceae bacterium | reverse complement strand
GCAACTCCGCAGAGGTCTCCATAAGCACCCCATTGGCGCTTAAAAGTCTTTTTTCGGCGCGAACTAAAGCTTCACGCTCAATCTCCAATTGGAGATTGAGGAATTTAATTCGTGAAGTCGCTTGACTATCGAGTAATAAAATACTCATGCCACTCGCGCTAACCTGATTTGCGGCAAGCAATAAGCCGCAAACTAAAGTAGTAAGTGGGACACATATGATAAGTAAAAAAAGGCGTCGAATAGATAACATTTTTTTTAAAACGGGAGTTGACTGGGTAGGCAAATTTTTAATTTAAAACCCTAGACCTAGCTTAAAGTCTTAACCTCACCAGTTTAAATCCCGCCTCGAATATTGGACACAATTTAAAAACTTTTGATAACTTTTTCTAGTTCCACCAGTTCCTGATTTCTAGTTTCTACTAGCACTGGAGGGCAAGCAACTAACCCAAAGGAAGCAAAAAGCCACATTTATTTTGCAGTTTAAAAACCACACGTGAACACGATAACAATCAAATGAGAAAATGTGCAATACACAGTAACAGCGATAGTGACGCAGTCACTGTGTCACAGCGCCAGCAAGCCAACTGCGTCAATGCTATGGAAGGGGAAGGCACACAAATAAGCTCGAGCAACGCATGCCTTAGAATCGCGAAAAGTTTTACCTTTACAAGTTTTACCTTTACAAGTTTTACCTTTACAAGTTTTACCTTTACAAGCTTTTGCATTGACAAGCTTTGCGCAGGCAAGGGGCTAGAGCGGAGAGCGATATATAGCAGTGTAAGAAGTTTTTTTACGACAAAAACCAGCCACTCTTCGTAAAGTCGAAAAAAGTCGAAAAAAATCGAGTGTAGCGCTTCGCTGCCGCTATAGCAGCAGCGAAGCGGTTTCGCGCCGAATTTTTTGCAGCCTTAGGGTTGAAGCCTGCTTTTGTTGTAAATGACCGCTTGCTTCAGGGTTGTCACCCAGTACGCTGCCGTGTTTTTTTTCAGATAATCCACCAGTGCCTGATGCGCTTCGACACTCACACTTAAATGCCCCGCACCCACGCCGTGAAACAAAAACACCAATAGCTGATTTTTCTGCTTCGCCACTTCTGCCATGCTTATTAGTTGTGCGCCACTGCGACCTGCGGCATCTTGTGAACGAATCTTAAAATAATCGAGCTTTGCCGGGTCATTCAAACCGTCGGAGCTCACGGCCCGCGCCGCTAAGAATAGAGGTTTAAGCGCTTCAATCACTTGGGTGTTTTTTTCCACCCGGGTATGGCCACAGGTATACGCAAAGGTGCGTGCCGTTTTACCATCGATAGCAAATAAAAACTTATTGGCCATTTTAATTTCGTTAACATAGCGGCTTAAGCTATAGGTATTTAAATCGTAGGCATCTTGTACCCAGTCATTTTGCCGCGACTTGCGGCAGGGATGGTGCAGCATATGATTTGCCAATTCGTGCCCTTGGGCATCGGCTTGTCGCCACTCATCTAAACGGGTCATTAAGTTTTCGCTCACCGGGCTAATGTAAAATGTAGCCCTTAAGCCAGCTCGGTTTAACTGTGGCAAAGCGGTATCAAGCTGCGAATCCATGGCATCGTCATAGGTAAGCACAATCGCGGCTTGTGCTTTCTTTGGCCAAGTGTCAGCTTGATCGGCAAACACTGCGCCCGCAATAAACAGTTGTAAAAGCAGCGCAAAAAGGGTGAATTTAGTTATTGGCATTATTATTTTCCATGGTTTTTTTAAGTTAATAATTCAAATACCGCTACACAGAGCACTTTATCGGCGCACGCCAGACGACACAAACGGAGCGACAAAAAAGGTCCGAATCATGCAACCATCGTCTCGAAGAACGCCGCCAAGGCATAAATTAGCCAAGCTGAGCTATTGCGCCGCTTATTGATCGTAATTATTTTTATGCGCCAGGGCTCGGCGGGAAACACCCGGGGTCATCATCTAATCGATAACCCCACACCTATAACCTCACACCTATAACCCCGCACCGATAACCCAAGCTTGCCTAGCCCAACTCAAACGCGACGATTTAAATTCTTACCGACAATAATTTGTGTCGCGATTTCCTCCACCGATATCGCGGTGGAATCCACCACGGGGAGGCGCCACTTGCGGTAAAGGTACTCAGCTTCCTTAACCTCCCATTGACACTGCCGCAGTGACGCATAGCTTGAAGAAGCGCGGCGCTGTTCGCGAATTTCGGATAAGCGTTTCGGTTCGATGGTCAGCGCGAAGAGCTTGCTGCGATGCTCGAGCAAGCACCTGGGCAATTCGCCTTTAGTCAAGTCGTCGTCGGTGAGGGGGTAGTTGGCAGCGAAAATGCCGTGCTGCATGGCGATGTACAAGCAGGTGGGGGTTTTCGCACTGCGAGACACCCCCACTAAAATGATATCGGCATCGCCGTAGTAGCGGGTTTTCATACCGTCGTCGTTATCGAGGGCGTAGTTGAGGGCATTCATGCGCACCAGGGCCCGGTCACAGGCCGGGTTATCGTGATTTAAGCCAACTTGGTAAGACGATACCGCCCCCAATTCTTTCTCCAGCGAAGGCAGGAAGGTGCCGATAATATCAATGCGGAAACCCTCGCTGGTGGCAATTTTTTCCCTGATCCTCGGGTTCATAATGGTATCGAAAATCAGCGGTTAAGCCCGGTTTTGGCCGCAGCCTGGTTGATTTGTGCAATGGCTTGCTCAGCTTTTTCTAAACTATCGGTGTAGGGCAGGTGAACCTTGGAGAATACAGTGTCACTGAACATCGGTAACAAGGCATTACCCAAGGTCTGTGAGGTAATACCGGTACTGTCGGAAATGTAAAAAGCGTAACGGACGGTCATGGAGCGGATTCCAACAAATTTAAAATTAAGAAAATTGTTTACTTTTTAGTTTTAGTGATAATTCATTGTTATTATTGTCCCACAAAACTCGCAAACGAGGAGCTTCAAGCGTGGATTATGTAATTTGGTTTGAGAAATTAAGCATGGCAGACGTCGACAAGGTCGGCGGGAAAAATGCTTCATTAGGGGAAATGATTAGTAATTTAAGCCGCTTGGGCGTGACGGTACCCGGTGGTTTTGCCACCACTGCCGACGCTTTCCGGGCATTTCTGAAACAGAGCGGCATCGATAACCGTATTCACAGCTTACTCGATACTTTAAATATCGAAGATGTCAATGCCCTGGCGGCGGCGGGCAAGAAAATTCGCCAATGGGTGGTAGACACCCCCTTTACTGCAGAACTGGAACAGGCCATAACCGAAGGTTACCAACAGCTGTGCGGCAGCGGCCCCGAAGTGGCCGTCGCCGTGCGCTCTTCCGCTACCGCGGAGGATCTACCCGACGCATCCTTTGCCGGTCAGCAGGAAACCTTTCTCAATATTCGCGGCATCGATAACGTACTACTCTCGGTGAAACATGTCTTCGCCTCTCTATTCAACGACCGCGCCATTTCTTACCGGGTGCATCAGGGTTTCGACCACAAAGACGTCGCCCTATCGGCCGGTATTCAGCGGATGTGCCGCAGTGAAAACGGTGCTTCCGGAGTAATGTTTACTATGGACACCGAATCGGGGCATCCAGATATGGTGTTTGTGACTGCATCTTATGGTTTGGGAGAAATGGTGGTACAGGGAGCGGTGAACCCCGACGAGTTTTACGTGCACAAACCCACATTGGCACTGGGAAAGCCCAGCGTTATCCGCCGCACCCTGGGGTCGAAAGCGGAAAAGATGATTTATTCCAATCAAACCGAAGCCGGCAAATCGGTGACGGTGGTGCCCGTCGACGAGCAACAGCGCCGGCAGTTTTGTCTCAGCGATGCCGACCTGCTGCAGCTAGCCAAGCAGGCGGTGATTATTGAAAAACACTACGGTCGCCCTATGGATATTGAGTGGGGCAAAGATGGCGACGATCAAAATATTTATATCTTGCAGGCACGGCCGGAAACTGTCCGCAGCCGAATGAGCGGCCAGGCAATGCAGCGATACCGGCTAAAAGATACCAGCGAATTGCTGGTAACCGGCCGCGCCATTGGCGATAAAATCGGCGCCGGTGTGGTGCGGGTAGTTAAGGGCCTGGAAGAGATGGACCAAGTACAACAGGGCGAGGTGCTGGTTACCGATATGACCGACCCCGACTGGGAGCCAGTGATGAAGCGCTGTGCCGCCATTGTCACCAATCGCGGCGGCCGCACTTGTCACGCTGCCATTATTGCCCGCGAGCTCGGTATACCGGCGGTGGTGGGCTGTGAAGATGCCACCGAACGCTTGGTATCGGGCAGCGAGGTCACCGCAAGCTGTGCCGAGGGAGACACCGGCAATATTTGGGCCGGCTTATTAGATTTTGAAATCATCACCTCCGAAGTCAGTGAAATGCCCGAGCTCGACATCGATATTATGATGAATGTCGCCAACCCAGACCGCGCCATGAGCTTTGCCATGCTGCCCAATCGGGGTGTCGGCCTCGCGCGCTTGGAATTCATTATTAATCGCCAAATCGGCATTCACCCCAAGGCCCTGCTCAACTATGAAAAACAGGACCACGCAACCCGGGAAAACATCGACCAACTCATCGCCGGCTACCCTTCGCCGGTAGATTTTTATGTGGAAAAAATCGTCGAGGGCGTCGCCACCATCGCGGCCTCTTTCTACCCGCGCAAAGTTATTGTGCGCATGTCCGATTTCAAGTCGAACGAATATGCCAACCTGGTGGGCGGCGGCCAATACGAGCCCGAGGAAGAAAACCCGATGATCGGTTTTCGCGGCGCCTCGCGCTATATTGCCGAAAGCTTTCGCGATTGCTTCGAGCTGGAGTGCCGCGCCATGAAAAAAGTGCGCGAACAACTCGGCCTCGACAACGTGTGGCTGATGATTCCCTTTGTGCGCACCGTGAGCGAGGCCGCGGCGGTGGAGAGCATTTTAGCCAGTAACGGCCTCAAACGCGGACAAGACGGCTTAAAACTCATCATGATGTGCGAATTGCCCTCCAACGCGCTCTTAGCCGAAGAGTTTCTCGCCTATTTCGACGGCTTTTCCATTGGCTCCAACGATATGACCCAGTTAACTCTGGGCCTGGATCGAGACTCGGGTTTAATCGCCCATTTGTTCGATGAACGCAACGACGCGGTGAAGAAAATGTTAGCCATGGCCATTGATGCCTGCCGCGCCCAAGGCAAGTATGTGGGTATTTGCGGACAGGGCCCATCGGACCACCCAGAGCTTGCCAAGTGGTTAATGCAGCAACAAATCACTTCGGTGTCGCTAACACCGGACACCGTGCAAGAGACCTGGATGTTTCTGGCAGAAGACTAACTGCGTCTACCCTAAGCAACTAGCTAGCTAAGCAACTACCTGGCGGCGGCCCCGGCCGCCGCATCATCGCCACCGCGACTGCCGGAAAACGCCAGATACAGACCGAGTGCAATCAACAACAGCCCTGAAATAAACTGCTGCCCAACGCGAAACGTGGCCTTGGCTTGCCACAGCTTCGTTACAGGCTGGGAACAGCAGGCAATAATAAAATCTGGCAGCGCGTTTAATACCACCACAATCAGCCCGAGAAAAATAAACTGCGCAAACACCGAACCGGCCTCTGGACGAACAAACTGAGGAATAAACGCGAGAAAAAAAATGGCGGTTTTCGGGTTCAAGACTTCTGACAAGATACCCTGATAAAACGACGTTTGCACACCATAAGATGCCGCAGCCGGGGAAAAATCCGCCCCATCATGGCGATTAATCGACCGGTAAATGGCCTGTAAACCCAAGTAAATTAAAAACACCGCCCCTAAATATTTCACCAGCGTAAAAGCCAGGGCAGAACTCGCCAGTATTGCAGACACGCCAAAGGCCGCAGCAAAAACGTGCACCAAACCGCCCACCGCCGAACCCAAAGTTGAAGCAATGCCCACCGCACGGCCACCGGCTAGTGTGCGCGACAACACATACAGCATGCCTGGGCCGGGGCTAAATGCCAAAAGCAGCGATGCGGATACAAAAATAACCCAGGTTGCAAAATCAAATACCATGTTAATTTCTCCTCTGCGAAACGAATACACCTTGATTGCGCGCAAATTATCGCTAACTGTGCCGCGAAGGTTTTTTGCCAAGCGTTGACATTGTTAAGCTTTGCCCCTAGAGTTCGCAGCGTATTTTGGTGACTGCAGCTTAAACAAATTCATTCTGCAGGCTTAAATGGGAAGATTGGTTAAAATCCAACGCTGCCCCCGCAACGGTCAATAACCTCGCTGTTATAAGCCCGATACCAGCCAAAATACGCGTTCGTTGATGGAGCGGAGGGCTTCCATCCAAGACAGAACAGGGCCTAGAAAAAGCCCTGTGGCCGCGCTGTGGCCTCAATCTCCCTTGCGATACCTCCGCCTAGTATAACGATGTTAATCATCGCTACTGAGGCTAACCGTGAAACACCTGTTAATTTCCACCCCTATTCTTTACGCCCCTATTCTTTACGCCCCTAGTTTTTACGCGGCTAGTTTTTACGCGGCCAGTTTTTACACGGCTATGCTTTGTGCCGCTTTTGTTAGTGCCGTTACCCTGTGCCCCGCTAGGGTTTCCGCCTCACAACCAGCGAATAGTTTTTCAGATACAAGCATACCCGCATTGCTCGAAGAAGTCTTTGTCAGCGCTTCACGCAGCCCCACCCAAGTGCGACAAATCGGCAGCTCGGTTACCATTGTTAACCGCGAAGAAATAAGCCTTGCCGCTTACCCCAGCCTTACCGAAGTGCTGCGGGCCCAGGTGGGCATATCGGCCACCAACAATGGTGGCCAGGGCAAAGCCACCAGCTTAAGAATTCGCGGCGAAGAGGGTTATCGCACGCTGGTAATGATCGATGGCGTGCAAGCCTCCGACCCCAGCGGCACCCAGGTTGGCCCGCAAATACAACACCTAAATGCCAGTGACGATATTGAGCGCATCGAAATTCTGCGCGGCCCCCAAGGCTTTGCCTACGGTGCCGATGCCGGCGGCGTTGTCCATATTTTTACTCGCGAGCTGAAACAGGGTAAGGCCGCGCAAATCAGTGCCCAAGGGGGCGCCTTCGGCAGCCGACAAATTAATGGTTTTATCGCTGCCGGCGGCGCAGCGGGCAATGTATTTATTTCGGCGGCCCACAATGAAACCGAGGGCTTTAATGCCCGCGCCGACGATAATTCCGGAGAAAACGACGGCTATGAAAATCGCACCCTGCACTTTAAAGCCGGTAAACAACTTAACAAGCTGCGCCTGCAACTGGTACTTCGCGATATCCGCGCAGACAATGAATTTGATAATTGTTTTTCACAAACATCCAGCAACGATTGCCTCGGCGAATTTGCGCAGCGCACCGCTCGCGCCGGCCTAAGTTACCAGGCAAAGCGCAGCTATCACAACGCGGGTTTTTCGCAAACCCAAGTGGAACGCAATAATTTCACTGCGGGAACGCAGTCATTTTTTGCCAAGGGCGATATTCAAAACCTCGACTATAGCGGCAGCTTTCAACTAAGCCAAGCATTCACTTTGGTAACCGGCGGCGATTTAAAAACCGAAACTATCGAATCGCAAAGCAGTAACCGGCCCCAGCGCGACCAATTGGGCTTGTTTTCTGAACTGCAAATGCGCGCCCGAGAAAACACCTATTTAAATAGCGGTTTTCGCTACGACAATAACGATGACTTCGGCGAGCACCTCAGCTTGCGCCTAAGCGCTGCGCATATTATCCCTTTGCAAGCAAACACCTTAAAACTGCGCGGCAGTATAGGCAGCGGCTTTCGCGCTCCCAGTTTATCGGAAATCGCCTACAACAATCGCGCAGAAGTTTTCGGGCCCGCTGCAGAAACCGAATTAGAAGAAGAAAAAAGCCAAGGCCTGGATGTAGGCCTAGACTTTTTTGCTGCCAATGGCAGCAGTGTCGAGCTCAATTATTTTTATCAAAAAATCAAACAGGAAATCTTTTTTGACCTGCGCAATTTCTCTGGTTACTTGCAGGGCGCTGGCGACAGTTTGTCACAGGGTATCGAGCTCGGCCTATCTTATCCGGTGTATTCATTTTTAGAGTTTCGCGGCAACGCCACCTACAACGATACCGAATCGAGCAGTGGCGCACAGCGCATACGCCGCCCAGAGAAAGTTGCCAATGTCGGTTTCAATCTCAGCCTAATGGATGGAAATTTGAACCTTCGCAGTAACTTTCGCATCGTCCGAGCGTCGGTCAACGAGATTTTTGGTGAGGGTCAAGTTACACTCGATGACTATGAAGTTTTGGACCTCAGTGCAAACTATCGGCTCGGCGCTGCTGTGCAAATTTTTGCCCGAGTCGACAACCTACTCAACGAAAACTATCGGGAAATTACCGATTACAACACCGCTGGCATTGCCACTTACGCGGGTATACGCATCGAAATCTAATTGAGTTATCCAACCGACTAGGAGAGCCACCGTGTCCGAATTCGAAGACAAAGACAAAGACAAAAACAAAGACCAACAAAAAAACCTAAAACACAAAAACGCCATGGAGAAGCAAAAAACCCAGGTCGACCAACGCATAGAAGAAGCGAGTACCGAGCGCGGTGTTGCGGTGCTGCTAACCGGCAACGGTAAGGGCAAATCGAGCTCGGCCTTTGGTATGGTAATGCGCGCCTTGGGCTACGGCCAAAAAGTCGCCGTGGTGCAATTTATTAAAGGGGTGCAGCTTTCCGGTGAAGAAATTTATTTGCGCGACCACTGCCCGCAAGTTGAATTTTATCAAATGGGCACCGGTTTCACCTGGGACACCCAAGACCGAAGCGGCGATATTGCCGCTGCCACAAAAACTTGGGCCTTCGCCAAACCCCTATTAGCGAACCCCGCAATCGACCTTGTGGTGCTCGATGAACTCACCTATATGCTGGCCTACGAGTATTTGGAGCAGAGCGAGATCATCGAGACCATACAACAGCGACCGCCGCAACAGAGTGTTGTGGTCACCGGTCGCGGCGGCGGCGCAGCCCTGCGCGATGTTATGGATACCGTTTCCGAAGTCAAAGATATCAAACACGCCTTTAAGGCCGGCATTAAAGCCCGCAAAGGGGTCGACTACTAATATGCCGGGCATGTTAATGGTTCAGGGCTGTACCTCCGATGCCGGAAAAAGCACCCTGGTTGCCGCGCTGTGTCGTATATTGGCCAATAAACAATTTTCGGTAGCGCCGTTTAAACCGCAAAATATGGCGCTGAACAGTGCCGTGACCGAGGAAGGCGGGGAGATTGGCCGCGCCCAGGCCTTGCAAGCCCAAGCCTGTAAAATAAATAGCAGCGTGCATATGAACCCTGTGCTGCTAAAACCCGCCAGCGATATTGGCGCGCAAATTATTGTGCAAGGTAAAGTGTTGGGCAATATGAACGCCGACACTTACCACCAGTACAAGCCCCAGGCAAAAACAGCGGTTTTCGATTCCTTTAAGCAATTACAAAATCGCTATCAACATATTATTATCGAGGGCGCCGGCAGCCCGGCCGAAATCAATTTGCGCCAAAACGACATTGCCAATATGGGCTTTGCCGAACCCCTCAACTGCCCGGTAATTTTAGTGGCCGATATCGATAAAGGCGGCGTTTTTGCCCATTTAGTGGGAACCCTGGAATTGCTCAGCCCCACCGAACGAGCCCTTATTAAGGGCTTTGTGATCAACAAATTTCGCGGCGATATTCGCCTGTTGCAACCGGGTTTAAATTGGCTGGAGCAGCGCACCGGGCTACCGGTGATTGGTGTGCTGCCCTATTTCCCAGAAATGTACTTGGATGCCGAAGATGCCATCGATACCCGGCAGATGAATAGCGCCAATGCCAATATGTTTAAGGTTCAGGTACCGGTATTGCCGCGTATTAGCAACCATACCGATTTTGACCCCTTGAGATTGCACCCGCAAATCGACTTGCAGTTTGTGGCTATCGACCAACCACCCGCCCCCTGCGACTTAATTATTTTGCCGGGCAGCAAAAATGTGCGGCAAGATTTAAGCGCCCTCAAAAACAGCCCTTGGTGCCAGGCAATCGACAAACACCTGCGCTATGGCGGTAAGCTCCTGGGTATCTGCGGCGGCTTGCAAATGCTCGGCACCCATATCGAAGACCCTCTAGGCCTCGAGGGCCTGCCGGGCAGCGCGGAAGGCCTGGGATATCTGCCGCTTACCAGCACCTTGGCGAAACAAAAAATGTTAAAACGCGTGCAAACCACTCTGCACTTAAACGCCGAACGCTACCCCGTTGAGGCCTACGAAATTCATCACGGCAACAGCCACAGCAGCGCAGCCCTGCACAACCCGCTGTCCAGCCCCCAGAACCAAGGCCAGGCGTTTTTAAGCCAAGACCAGCAAATACTCGGCACTTATTTACACGGTTTAATGGATACCCGCGAAGCCTTTACAGGCGTTTTAAAGTGGGCTGGCGCCGAGCTAGAACCCCCTGTCGACTTGCGACTGCAGCGCGAACAGCAATTAGATCGACTCGCAGCAGCGAGTGAACAACACCTCGATTTAGGGCATATATTTAACTGCTTAAACATAGCCGTGGCGAGCACCCAAGGGTGATATTCTCGGTAAAAAAAGTCGAGCGTCACTGGGGGCTAATCCTCGGCCTGGCTGTGCTGCTGCTTTTTTTAGCCACGCTTTGCTCACTGGCCTTTGGCGCGGTTCCGATTCGCTTTGCCCAGCTAATAAATAGTTTTAGCGCAAGCTCAGACCCCAAAGTAACTCTGATTATTCAACAGCTGCGCCTGCCGCGAGCCCTGCTGGGCCTTGCCGTGGGAGCTATGCTGGCCAGCTGCGGTGCCGTGACTCAGGGCTTATTTCGCAACCCCTTGGCCGACCCCTCACTGATTGGTGTAAGTGCCGGCGCCGCCACCGGCGCCAGTGTGGTGATTGTGCTAATGACCCAGCTGCACGGCTCGCTAGCCGGTCTGTCCCTGGTGAGCATCGGCGCTTTTTGCGGCGGCACAATCACCGTGGTTTTTGTCTACCGCCTCGCTACTAGCAGCGCGGGCACCTCGGTTAGCAGCATGTTATTGGCCGGCATCGCCATCACCTTTCTCGCTGGCGCCTTCGCCAAAATACTCGAGTTTATCGCCGACAATGAAATGTTAAAGCGCATTAGCTTGTGGCAAATGGGCGGCCTAGAAGGCGCTAATTACAGTCAAGTAGGTATTGCACTGGGCGTGGCCGCGGTGGTGCTGAGTTTACTAAACCGACACCGCACGGCGCTAAACGCACTACTTTTGGGTGAGTCGGAAGCGCGGCATTTGGGTATTAATGTTAAACGGGTTAAACAACAGCTGATTGTGTTAGTGGCCGCGGGCGTCGGCTGCTCCGTGGCCTTAGTTGGCACAGTGGCCTTTTTGGGCTTGATCGTGCCCCACATGCTGCGCATACTTATTGGCCCCAATCACCGCTACCTGATTCCCCTGTGCGCCATCGGCGGCGCGCTGTTAATGTTGTTGTCGGATACTGTCGCCCGCACCGTTATTGCACCCACCGAAGTGCCGGTGGGTTTAATTACATCGCTGTTGGGGGCGCCAATATTTATTTCCCTTTTACGCCACCGCCACCGCTACGGCATGCAGTAATGGCGACCCTGGAAGTAAAACAATTAAGTGTGCAAGTGGCGGGCAGCAAGCTGCTTAACAATATAAGCTTCGCGCTGCAGCCCGGCGACATTTGCGCGGTGGTGGGCCCCAATGGCGCGGGTAAATCGAGTTTATTGGCCGCCATTGTCGGCGATTTAAAGCTCAGCGGCGGCAGCGTGGCAATAGCCGGCAGCGAAGCGCGTGCAAAGTGCCTCGCCTTTCTGCCACAGTTTAGCCTGCTAAATTTCCCCTTTACCGTGAGTGAAGTGGTGGCGCTGGGCAGAATACCCCACAGCACCGGCAACGCAATCGACCAACACATTAGCACTGCCGCAATGGCGGCGATGGACATTAGCGAGCTCGCCGATCGCCCCTACACTCAATTGTCTGGAGGCGAGAAACAACGCACCCAGCTGGCGAGAGTTATGAGCCAAATTTGGCGAGCCGAAGACGCCGCCCAGCGGTTGTTATTGCTCGACGAACCCACCACAGCCCTGGACCTGGGGCATCAGCAACAACTTATGGCGGCGCTAGAAAAATTCGCACAGTGCGGTGTGGCGGTGCTGATGGTGGTTCACGATATCAATATCGCAGCAAAATACGCCAGCCACTTACTCGCCATCGCCGACGGTCATTGTTTAGCCCAAGGGGAAACCACCAAAATTCTCAGCGAACAATTATTACAACAATTATTTAACGCCAACTTAAAACTCTACATCGACCCGGCCAGTCAGAGGCCCAGTGTAATCCTATGAAGCATTTAATACTCGGCGGTGCGCGCAGTGGCAAAAGCCGCCTCGCCGAACAACGCGCTATGCAAACCGGTAAATCCCTGGTGTATATTGCCACCGCGCAAGCCCGCGACAGCGAAATGTCGGCGCGCATTGCCAAACACCAGCAGGCCAGAAGTAAAGCTTGGCACTGCATTGAAACCCCGCTGTATTTATCGCGCAGCTTAGCGGACATAGACGCACACGATACCGCCATTGTTATCGATTGTTTAACCCTATGGATAAGCAATTGTATGGAACAGAACTGCCTAAATACGCAGCAAACCAAATTGCTTGCAAGCCTCGGCACATTAAAAGCGGATGTGTTTTTAGTGAGCAATGAAGTGGGCTCCGGGGTGGTGCCACTGGGTCAGCTCAGCCGTGATTTTGTCGATGCCAGCGGCTGGTTGCATCAATCCCTTGCGGAAATCTGCGACAGCGTCACGCTGGTGGTCGCAGGTCTCCCTCTAACACTCAAAGCTTAGCCGCCGTCTATCTTCTTACTAACCGGTAAATATTAGGACACTAGCCCATGGCCACGCCCGAATTACACTGGCTCGAAACCAGTGCTCCCCCCCCTTGTGAACAATCGCAAAATCTCGCTGCGGCAAGACAGCAACAGTTAACAAAACCCACCGGCTCCCTCGGCAAACTGGAGCAGCTCGCAATTAAATTTTCCGCTTGGCAAAGGCGGGAGAAACCGGAGATTAATCAGATTAATATTCGCGTGTTCGCAGCAGACCACGGGGTGTGCGCGCAGGGAATCTCCGCCTTTCCCCAGGCGGTCACCGTTCAAATGGTGGAAAATTTTGTGCGCGGCGGTGCCGCTATCAGTGTGCTGGCGCGCCAGTTAAAAGCCGACTTTAAGGTGGTTAATGTCGGCCTTGCCGGGGAGCTTATTCAGGCCCGAGGGCTACAAGATTTGCCCATTGCCAGGGGCACCCAGGATCTGAGCCAAGGGCCAGCCATGTCGCTTGAGCAATGCGCCCGCGCACTCGACATCGGACGCCAGTTTAGCGGTGACTGCGATATTCAACTCGGCGGAGAAATGGGTATTGGCAATACCACGTCGGCCTCGGCCTTAGTCAGCGCACTGTTAAAGCTGCCCGCCCAGCAAACCGTAGGACCGGGCACCGGGCTGGATGCAGAAAAGATGTCGCATAAAAGGCAAGTTGTGGAGCAAGCCTTGGCAGTGAATATTGAAGGACAAGAAAGCCCGCTGCAAATTTTGTATAAACTCGGCGGCTTTGAAATTGCCGCGTTGGTAGGCAGCTACATCGCCTGCGCACAACAGGGTATCCCCGCACTGGTGGATGGCTTTATCAGCTCTGCCGCGGCGCTTTGCGCGGTGCAGATTAACCCCAGTGTCGATAAATATTTACTATTTTCACATCGTTCCGCCGAACCGGCTCACCACTTGCTGCTCGAAGCCATGGGGGCAACACCGCTTCTCGATTTAGGCATGCGCCTGGGTGAAGGCAGTGGCGCCGCTGTCGCTCTACCTATTATTCAATCGGCTGTAAGCTTACATTGCAAAATGGCCACCTTTGCCGAAGCGGGAGTCAGTTCATGAGCAATGATGTTGTCTCCCTCAGCATCGATTTACTGCGTCACGGGGAGTGTGAGGGTGGCAATATTTTTCGCGGCAGCACCGATGTGGCACTCAGCCAACGCGGTTTCCAGCAAATGGAAAGCGCGCTAAACAACGCCAAACCGCCCTGGCAATTAGTCATTAGCTCACCCTTAAAACGCTGCCACGCATTCGCCGCACAATTCTGCGCCAAACACCAGATTCCCCTGCAAACAGAGCCGCGTTTAAGAGAACTGCACTTTGGCGACTGGGAAGGCAAACCCATAGCGGAGATTTTGCAGACCGATGCCGAGCGAATTCAAGCCTGGAGCCAAGACCCGAGCAGCATTGACGTGCCCAATGGAGAAAAGCTCAGTGAAGCGCTAGCCAGGGCGGAAGATTTGCTCGAAGAACTAAAAAACCGACCGGACAACCACAATATTTTACTGATTAGCCACGGCGGATTAATTCGCCTCATACTCAGCACTGTACTGCATATCCCCTTGTCTAAATGCCAACAAATTGATGTGCCCTACGCCGCTTTGTCTCGCTTCGCTTATTATCGCTCGGCCTTTGGCACCCAGCAAAAATTACTGGCTCATAATTACCGTTATGAACCTTAAACCGCTTTTTCTCGCCCTGGCGCTATTAACGCGAATTCCGCTGCCGGCAAGTGTTTTTAGCAAGCCCTACAGCGAGCGGGATTATCAGCAATCCCCCCTGTACTACCCGCTGGTGGGCTTCGCCCTGGGGCTTATTTTGCTGGGCTGCGCCCTGCTGCTAAAACCGCTATTTTACGCCTACCTTAGCGCCGCAGTGCTGCTCGGCCTGTGGGTAGCGCTGAGCGGCGCGCTGCACTTAGATGGCTTAGCCGATTGCAGCGACGCCTACTTTGCCGCCCACCAGCACAAAAACAAGGCGCAATTATTGGCTATCATGCAGCAGCCGCAGCTGGGTGCCATGGCGGTGATTGTTCTCATTAACTGCCTGCTAATTAAGTTCGCGCTACTGCTTGAGCTTATGCTCGACAACCGGTCGTTACTGCCACTGGTGGTTATTTGTATGTTATCCAGAACAGCGGCAAGTTTTTATATTAAGCGAACCCCCTATGCACGCACAGCCGGCATCGCGCAGCACTTAAGTGATGGGCAATATCTGGGGTGGCTTATCGCGATAAGCATGGTTTGCTGTGTGTTGGGCCTATGGCTGAGCTCGCTGGTTTTTATGCTGCTTTACCTACCATTAGCCGTTGTTTTGCTGGCACTGTGGCGCCATTTTTGGCTTAAAAAAATCGACGGTTTTACAGGAGATTGTGTGGGCGCACTTATCGAGTTAAGTGAAATTTTAGGCTTATTTATTGCAATTATTGCCCTATGAGCAGCGCACTTGCCACCCTTGTTTTAGCGCTTTTATTAGATTTACTGCTGGGCGAACCCAAGCGTTATCACCCCCTGGTGGGCTTTGGCAACTTCGCTAGCATTGTTCAACGGTACTTAAATTACTGTCCAGCAAACAAACTGTCGCTGCTGCTCGGTGCCGTGGCCTGGGCAGCTTGCACCCTACCCTGGCCCGCGCTGGTATCGCTCGTTAACATTGACAACAGCGCGATACAAAGCCTGTTTGACAGCATTATTCTCTATTTCTGTATCGCTTACCGCAGTTTAGCCGAGCACAAACAAGAGGTGTTACGCTCCCTAAACACCGCCGACCTCCCTTTAGCCAGAAAAAGCGTGGCCAAAATCGTAAGCAGAGAAACCGCCACCCTAGATTTTACCGCGCTCAGAAAAGCCGCCATTGAATCCATATTAGAAAACGGATTAGACGCGGTATTTGCGCCCTTATTTTGGTTTTTACTCTGCGGTGTTGAGGGCGCGGTATTTTACCGCTGCGTTAACACCCTAGATGCCATGTGGGGCTATAAAAACGCCACCTTTTACAATTTTGGTAAATGCGCCGCAAGAATAGATGATGTGATGAACTTTGTGCCCGCCAGACTACTCGCCCTTAGCTACTGCCTGTGCGGCCAGTTTTTTGCTGGTTGGCGGGCCTGGCAAAGCCAAGCCAAATTGTGCGCCAGCCCCAACGCGGGCCCGGTGATGGCCGCGGGGGCCGGGGCGCTGCATATTAAATTGGGCGGCAGCGCCATTTACCATGGCAAAGCCATCAACAAGCCCGAGTTGGGCTTTGGTAAGCAAACGCAAAATCATGATTTAGAACGTGCCCTGCGCTTATTAAGGCACAGCTTGTTGTTATGGCTCGCGCTAATTAGCCTGTGCATAGGAATGTATTATGGCCTCAGATAAACCCACTTTTCACGGTGGCGATCTCTCCTGGGCTTGCCGGAAATTTGGTGTCGCGAAAAGCGATTTTATCGATTTATCCACCGGCATTAGCCCCTGGACCTACCCCTGCGACGCCATACCCGAGGCGGTTTTTCGCCAACTGCCCTACAATAGCCAGCAGCTAGTTGACACCGCCGCCGCGTATTATGGTTGCGCCAATCACGAAATAATTATTAGCCCCGGTAGCCAATACGCCATAGAGCATATGCCGCAGTTGAGTCAAAATCGCAAGGTTGCCCTGCCCTATTGGGGTTACCAAGAACACCGCCGCGCATGGCTTAAGAGCGGCCATCGTATTTTCAGCTATCGCAGCCTCGAACACTTACTCGCAATTTGCAACAGTGAAAAGATTGCCAACGTTGTAGTGATAAACCCCAACAACCCAAGTGCCGTGCAACTTAACAATGCAGCACTGCGACAAATCGAAACCCTGTTGATACAACAATTTAACCACCGCTACCTTTTGGTAATTGATGAAGCATTTAAAGACTGCCAAGCCGAGTGCTCTTATTTCTTGTCAAAACTGGGCCCGGGCTGTGTGGTATTGCGGTCTTTGGGAAAATTTTTTGGCCTGGCTGGCATACGTTTGGGGTTTGTACTTTGCTCGGAGCCGATTAAAGCGCGTTTTTCCGGCTACTTTGGTTTATGGCTAGTCAATGGCCCCGCCTTATTTATCGCCGAGCGCGCGCTGCGCGATAAACCCTGGATTGCCCTGCAGCATTCCCGTATTCATCAAAACATGGCGCAATGGGGGCAATGGCTTACGCGGCACTTACCCCAGTATAAACATCGATCCATGGGCCTATTTCACTCGGTTTTCGGCGAGGCGAACTCGCTGGAAATACTCTATACCACACTGGCCCGCAACACCTTACTGGCACGCTATATTCAGCAAGAAGGCTTTGCCTATCTTCGCTTCGGCTTACCCGGTGAACACTACGCCCGCTGTGCAGATTTAATTGAGGAAGCGACCCATGAATTATTTTAGTAAAGCCTTATTATTTGTTGTCTGTTGCCTTTTTACTCTCAGCTTAAACACCCTCGCAAACGAAACGCTTGTTGTTCAAGACTTCTTAGCACGAGAAGTAAGCCTTAAACAGCCGGCAAAACGCATTATTGCCCTGGCCCCGCATATCGTCGAAAACCTGTATTCAGCCGGTGCAGGCAAATACCTGGTAGGCGTTGTTGAGCACTGCGATTACCCCGAAGCGGCGCGCAAACTCCCCAAAGTAGGCGCAATTAGCCACTATAGTTTGGAAGCGATACTCAATTTAAAACCGGACCTAGTTATTGTTTGGCACGCCGGCTACGGCATCAAAATTTTAAATAAACTGCAGCAACTCAAGATTAAAACCTATGTCAGTAACCCGACAACCTTACCGGATATCGCCAAAGCTATTCGGGACTATGGAAAACTCGCCGCCACAACGCAGCAAGCAGAAAAGGCGGCTCAAAAATTTGAAACCACACTCAAAAGTCTAAGACGCGAATACAGTGCTAAAAGCCCGGTATCGGTACTGTACCAAGTATGGAATAGCCCGATACAAACTCTTAACGACAAACACATAATTAGCGATGTGATACGCCTGTGTGGTGGAAGCAACGCTTTTGGCGATGCCCCCACCTTGGCCCCGAAACTATCGGTGGAATCGGTGATTTCCCGAGACCCTCAAGTGATTATAGCCAGCGGGATGGGAGAGGAACGACCGGAGTGGTTGTCAGACTGGAAAAAATGGCAAGCACTCGCTGCGGTTAAAAAAAACAATCTGTATTTTATTCCGCCAGACTTAATACAACGCCATACCGTGCGCATGTTGCAAGGTGCAAAGTTAATGTGCCAGCATTTGCAAGCTTCCCGTAAAAACCTTTAAGCCACAATTTAATCCAGGCCAGCGCCCTTTAACCTAAATAAATCAGTTGAATCTACTGCGGACGTCCAATGAACTGAAATTAAAGCGTTTTTTCAATTTTTCGACTGCACCCGCAGAGTGACTACGAATTGGCCGAAAAAGTTAAAAAAATTCACTCTAATTTCAGCCCCTTGGACGCCCTCGCTACGATCCAACTGATTAATTTAGGAT
>JAHQVY010000242.1 GCA_019634095.1 Cellvibrionaceae bacterium | reverse complement strand
CCAGTCGGTCACGACGAGCAGCATCGACGCCGCAGCGTTGCTGAAAATCTGCGAACGGCGCCTGCTGCAGGTGGCAGTGCGATGACCATCGCCGACATCGAGATCGCCTGGCCGTGGCTACAAATTATAGCCCAATTCTAAAACGCTAAGAAATTACGCTAACCTTGCAGATTCAGAAGCTTTACTTGTAAGGAATACCTGATCCGTTTGCCGCGTTTAAGCGTAAAGCGTGATCGCGCCTAAATTCCCCAGTACTGCCTAAATTGCGCGGTACTACCTAAATTGCGCGGCACATAGGAGGAGAACACTTTTGAAAACGAGACTCAACCCAGCCAACAGTGGCGTATTGCAACGCTGGCGTACAAGCAAAAACAGGTGGCAGATAGCTCAGATGTTGCCAGCCCTCGGCATCTCACTGCTGCTGCATAGCTGCGCCAGCCCGGGCAAACTTGAACCCGGAGCAGCGGCCGTCGACGCCAAACTCCGCACCGCCTACGACTATGCATTAGTTGATGCAAACTCGCAGGCGATCTCTTTAGCAGCAATGGCCGAGTCTCTGCGCAGCAGCGATGTTATTTTTATTGGCGAATATCACAGCAACCACGCCTCACATTTATTTGAAATGCAGCTGTTTGCCACACTGCATCAATTAACCCGCGCCACTCAACGGCCCATCGTGTTAAGCATGGAAATGTTTAACCGCGATCAGCAAAAAATTCTAAATGACTACCTGGCTGGAAAAATTGGCGAGCGCTATTTAATTGAAGAAGCCCCAACATGGAAAAATTATCGCGCCGCTTACCGGCCGCTGATTGAATACGCCAAACAACATGCAATTGCTGTGGTTGCAGCCAACGCAGCCAGCGATATTGTGCGCTGTATTGGCAGACGAGGTGCAGACTATATTGACCAACTAGAGCCCGATAAAAGACAGGCCGTTGCAGAGCAAGCCTTTGCCGATATCCCCGGTTACAAGGATAAATTTATGGGCGTAATGGCCGGTGCAAACCACACAGCGAACGAGCGCTTGCAGCGAAGTTACCTGGCACAGCTGAGCCGCGACAACACTATGGCGGAATCCATAGCACGGGCTTATACCGAGACGCCCAACAGTATCATTGTGCACTTAAGTGGCACCTTTCACAGCGAGCAATCCCTGGGAACTGTCGGCGCGCTAAAGCGCCTGCAGCCCACATTAAAAATGTCTGTTATTAGCCCTATCCATCACACGCAGACTAAGACAGAGCCGGCGTACAGCGAACCGCGAGATGCCCCCTCAATAAGTGCAGACGCGACCGAGAAAAAAGACGATTTTTATTACATTATTCGACCCCAGCCGGAGGAATTTGTCGACGAGGACTATATGCATAAGATTCACCAGAAAATGTTTAGCAACGCCAATAAACAGGCCGACAGTTGCGAAAAAACCTAGTCACCACGCCCCAGTATCTTATTTGCCAAGCTAAGATGAGCCAAGTCATACATTTTCCCGTCGATGTTAATTGCGCCAACGCCATCACTTGCGGCAAACGCTTCAACAATTCGCTGGGCTTGTTCGATTTCCATATCGCTTGGCGTAAACGCTGCGTTGATAATGGGAATTTGCGCGGGGTGCAAAGCCAGCATGCCGCCAAATCCGTCGCGGCGGGCTCGCGCAGCGAATATGGCCAAACCTTCCGAGTTGCGGAAGTCTGGATAAATAGTCTCTATGGCTTCCACACCGGCGGCACGGGCGCTAAACAACGTTAAACTGCGCGCCAGTTCCAATGGCGCAGAGAAACGATCATCGGCCTCTCGAGACCGGGTCGCGCCCAAATTCGACGACAGGTCTTCGGCGCCCCAGGTTAAGGCACACACTCGGCTCGACATGGTCTTAAACAGCCCCGGCCAGGGCAAGGATGCGGCAGTTTCCGCGGTTTGTGCGACAATTTTAATGGTATCGTCTAGCCGTTCGAGCAGCGGTAAAATGGAATCGGGTTGCTCAAATTTCGGTATCACAATACCGGAGGGCTGAGCTTCAATCACAGCGTCTATATCGTGCTCAAAAAATGCCGAATCTATGGCATTCACGCGAATAAAGATGGTTTTATCCCTCGGTTCGCGGAGAAAATCAACCACTTGATCGCGGGCAGCAGGTTTTGCCTGGGGTGTCACACTGTCTTCAAGGTCCAAAATTAAGGCATCGGCTGGCAAACCGAGTGCCTTGCGCATGCGCTCAGGTCGATCGCCCGGTACGTAAAACAGAGAACGCAGCATCATCCGCAACGCCCATCATTTGAATTCGAACTCATACAAATTTCCTCCAATATCGCCTCGGTGTGTTCACCGACGGCGGGAATCGCGCCCATTCGCGCATGTTTCAAGCCCGGGGGCATTAAGCCGGGATAGGGCCAACCGGTGAATCAACCTATCGCCAACGATGGCGCATTTTAAGTTGCGGGTGAGCCCATAGACCAGCCATGTCATTAATAGCGGCATTTGCAATGCCCGCCTTATCGAGCGCAGCTCTAATCTCGGCGGTGGATTGCATCATAAACGAGCGCTCAATGGCGCCTTTAATTCTACTCGGTTAGCTGAGCGATTTTCTACTGTGGCAAAAATTTCAGTTCATTGGGCGTCCGCAGTAGATTCAACTGATTAATTTAGGATAACATGTGGAGTTAGGCCGTGCTTCATGGATTCCGTTTGAATCTGCAACACCGTTGTATAGAGCCCAATCACGGCCATTTGGTTATCTGCATCGATATCCATATATACCCAAAACACTTGAGATTTAGGCCTCATGAGCACGCCCCTAAGTGCCCTTGGCGGTGTTGCTCCGCCTTAATAGACTGGCTATTGTGCGTTGTCTCGGCAATTGCTCCTGCATTGCCCTAACACCTCACATCCCTGTGCATATCGGCAACGGCTCCTCGGTAATTGCTCCTGCATTACCCTAATAAGCTACATCCTTGTAGCGATGCGTTGCCCTAATACCTCACATCCTTGTGAGTACCGCCTTGCCAAGAACAAAAATTGGCGCACGCCTAACACCTAAATCTCAAACGCTTTGGGTATAAGATTGAGCTTTCACACACAGAGTAGCCCGTCGTGCCCATCTGCTGAAAACCAAAACCCCAATAGACAAAGCTAAAAATCAAGCTCACCATAGCCAGCCCAGCCAGTTCGCTAACACTGCCAAAATGTCCTATCACAGCTGTGTCGACTAATCCAAGCAGGGGCACAGCCGCATTAGCTAAAATTATTGGGTAGGGTTGTTTAATCAGTGCTCGATAGCTAAGAGAACTGGGGAGGGGCTGACTCAAGAAGCTTCGCCTTAAAAATGAAACGTGAACGCCGCATCCTAGTACCTGAGGAAAGCAGCGAGCTAACATGTTTGCGCTACTTCACGAAAGTACCTGATTCATCAAGGTACCTTACTCACCAAAGCGCCTTGGTCGCGATACAAGATTCTGAGCAAAAAAAATGCGCCCATAGGGGCGCATTTTTGAAGCTTGCGAATTTGTGAAAGAAACTACGCCGCATTACCGTGCGGATCGATAACAAACTTAGTAGCAGCACCGCCGTCAAAATCTGCATAACCTTTGGGTGCATCATCCAGCGAAATAAGTTGTGCGTTAACCGCATCGGCAATTTTTATTTTATCAAAAAGAATTGCTTGCATTAACGCGCGATGATATTTCATTACCGGACACTGACCGGTATGGAAGGAATGCGATTTCGCCCAACCTAAACCAAAGCGCATGCTTAAAGCACCCTGTTTAGCGGCATCATCAACAGCGCCCGGGTCTTCCGTAACGTAAAGTCCTGGAATACCAATTTGTCCACCAGCACGGGTCAATTGCATCGCTGAGTTTAAAACGGTTGCTGGTGCTTCTTGTTGATGGTTGCAACCACAGGCATGCGCCTCGAAGCCAACACAATCTACAAAAGCATCAACTTCACGTTCACCGATAATCGCTTCAATTTTATCAGCCATATCACCGTCTTGAGAGAGATCAATAATCTCACACCCGAAACTTTTAGCTTGTGCTAAACGCTCGTCAATCATGTCACCGACGATGACACAGGCGGCACCCAATAGTTGTGCAGAGGCGGCAGCAGCTAAACCCACTGGCCCAGCCCCAGCGATATAAACAGTCGAGCCAGGCCCAACACCCGCTTTAACACAACCGTGAAAGCCGGTTGGGAAAATATCTGAAAGAAGTGTTAGATCCTTGATTTTTTCCATCGCCTGAGCGCTGTCCGGAAATTTCAGAAGATTAAAATCGGCATAAGGAACCATGACGTATTCAGCTTGGCCACCAACCCAGCCGCCCATATCAACATAGCCATAGGCCGCACCGGGTCGTGCCGGATTCACATTCAAACAGATACCTGTGTTGCCTTCCTTACAGTTGCGGCAGCGACCACAGGCGATGTTGAAAGGCACGGACACTAAATCGCCGACACCAATAAATTCAACATCTCGGCCGACTTCAATGACACGCCCCGTAATCTCATGGCCTAGCACTAGGCCTGAAGGCGCTGTCGTGCGACCGCGAACCATATGCTGGTCGGAGCCACAGATATTTGTCGTCACGACTTCGAGGATAACGCCGTGATGGCACTTTCTTTGACCAATGGCGAGCTCGGGAAAGGAGATCGATTCAACTGCGACCTGCCCAGGCCCTTTGTAGATGACACCGCGATTACTTGCTTGACCCATACTAGCACCTAATCTTATTAGTTATTGTTATGAAACATAGCATTATTTCATTGCCTGACCCTTGATTGTCCAGCTTTCTCTTCTTATTAACGTCGTATGACATGTAGGGTATAGGAAGTATAAACCACCTTCTTGACCTTCTAGTGAAGCATCATACCTGAAATTCCCCTCACTCGTTTACCGTTCAGGTCGCAACGTTCGCCGTTGGAGCAGCCCAAATCGTTCTTAGTTAGCTCGTCTTGGCGGTAAAGTCACTGACTGATGGTTCTCTGGATATAAGCCGCTCCACCGCTCCGTGTTGAAAATTTACAGTGTTGGCTTTGGAGGTCGTTAATCCTAAATTAATCAGTTGG
>JAHQVY010000241.1 GCA_019634095.1 Cellvibrionaceae bacterium | reverse complement strand
CTGCATTACCCTAATAAGCTACATCCTTGTAGCGATGCATTGCCCTAATACCTCACATCCCTGTGCATATCGGCAACTGCTCCTCGGTAATTGCTCCTGCATTACCCTAATAAGCTACATCCTTGTAGCGATGCGTTGCTCTAATACCTCACTATTGTAGATCCTGATGAAAGCACCCAGTTATTTTAACAGTTCGGGAAACAGGTATTATTGGTAAAGATGGCGAGAGGCTTCACTGCCCTTACCCAAACTACGATCAGCAATAGCCACAAAGTCACGCATTCGTTCAATTCGACCCACGCAAAAACTATAATTTAGGTTAAAGAATTTAACGTGCTCCAGCCAATGGTTGGGGTTAATACCCAAGCTACGTAATAGAGGTGGCGCATCCTCATCTAAAAACCCTTTTTTATCGCTGCGAATTAGCTTACCGGTACTGTCGACCAAGTCAAAATAGTCTTCACGGGTGAAGGGTAGCGCATTTTCAAGCGGCGCGTAGTTAGAAGCAGAAAACGGCATTAGCGATGCTTCAGGCAAGTCTTTTAAATTTAACAGCTCTTTAATACGTCGCTGCTTGTTTACTCGGGTTACTAAGCGCTTTTCTGTAGTGGTTTTATTGGTTTTATGTTTAGCATAATCGAATAAACGTTGCTGAATAGAGGTAAAATCACTATCGATTAAGTCCTCTTCCATCGCCGCTCGCACGGGATTTAAATCCACGTAAGCCATACAACTTAACAGCGCCACTTCATCTAGCAGCGCTTGGCTTTTAAACCGCCCCTCCCAAAACCTGCCCTTACAGGCTTCTTCTTCGTTCGCCATGCGGGCAATTGTTTCGTTTACACAACGCATAAACCAGCTGATGCTATGCAAACGCGAACGCCACTCTTCAATGGTTTCGTAAACAACTTCTAGCGCCGCTTCGTCGAGGGCATCGGGTTCTTCCAACCAGCGGTCTACCAGCATATTGCCAGAGCATACCTGCATCCAGCGCTCTACAACCTCCTCCTGCGACCACGCTAGGGCCCGAGCTTTTTCTACATGCAGCACCACGTGATAATGATTCGACATTACTGCGTAAGCGCAAATATCGATGGCATATACGTAAGAAAGGAACTTTAAACGCGACACAATCCACTGTTTGCGATGATCGTAGTTATCCCCTGTTACGGAATCATTTCCGCACAGGTAAGCGCGACGTACACACCTTACGTAGCAGTGATAAAACGGGGTTGCCTCTAGGCAGATCTGTGCTTCTCTCTTGGTAGCCATTCGCGGAGTATATTTTTTTAGGTTGAACATGTCAAGTTTATGGATGTCTTAGTTATTCGTGATATTCTTTTGATATTAATACTGCGGGTTAGTGTCTGGCAGACTGCGTGTATGTGCTGCGTAATAGGTGCTCGTTATTGGAGGCTGCATCGCTCGGCGTTGCAGATGGCTGAATTTTCGCCCAATAGAAAGAAAATCGGCAACCTCTCGCCTGATTGACTGCGGGTGTCACCCAAATTTCTCCGTTAGCTCGGTCTACCAGTTTGGCCACTAAAGCTAAACCCATGCCCGAGCCCTCCACTTCATCTTTGGATTTGAGTGTTTGAAACATATCGAACACTTTTTTATGGTAATCGTTCGGAATCCCTGGCCCATCGTCCTCCACATAAAACACATACCGATCGCGACTCTCTGATACACCTATAGATATATTGCCCGTTGCGGAATCATTGTGCTTTATCGCGTTATCTATTAAGTTGTGAATCACTTGCTTTAAGGGCGTAAGCATAACGTATATGCAATCTACCTTGCACTGCAGGTGAAGCTTAAATCGGTTTTCACTGTCCAGCATCCAAAAAATATCCTTTAGAAGCTCCGCCGGGCGAGTATACTGCGGCTCCTCCGCTAATTTGTCGTTGATTGCGTAGTTGAGCAAATCGTTGAGTAGGTTTTCTAAGCGCTGAACCCTACGAGATATTTCGTCAAGATTCTGCTCGCTGTCCTTATCGAGCTTACCGGCAAGATCTTCGCGTAAAAATGTTGTTAAGTTGGCAATCCCCCGCAATGGAGATTTTAAATCGTGGGAAGCCGAGTAGGCGAAATTTTCAATATCATGGTTGGCCCTTAGCAATTCGATATTCGCAAGCTCTAACCGTTCCGACTTCGCTCGGAAAATATTTAAGGCCTTGGCCATTCCCGCCAACTCTGCCGCCTGATAATGGGGCAAAGCGGCGGATAAATCGCCATCACTAAGCTGCTGGGTTCTTCGTGTAATATCTAAAATGGGTAGAATTAAGCCTTGGTAAATAAGAAATCTAAAAAAGTAAGCGTAAAAAGCACACACAAGCACCAGCCCAAAAATTAGCCCAACGCAAGCAGCGGTAATTTGCGAGTGCAGCTTTCTGGCATTTGCCGCATGCAATAACATCACCTGCTCGCGGTAACGGTGTGCAACCTGGCTTATTTCCTCGCTGAAATACGCCAGCTTATTCAGAAGGGTTCGGTACTGAATATCACTTTGCAATAACAGGCTTTTACTATCAAATACATTGCCTTGTTCATTAATTGCTCGATGAAAACGGCGCATATACAACACATTACTCGAATCGCGTACCGCCTCGGTCGCTACTGTAGCAATACGGCGCAAGCCAATATTTACAGCATTTCTTAACTCTTCCACCTCTTCAACGTGTTGGGTTTCCTCTAAACTCGACAAATAATAAGATAGCTCGGTAATTACTTGATTAATCTCCGCAAGCCGCTGCGCATTCTCATAAACAGTTTTTTTATCGCTGTGTTTATTTATAACCGTATTGCCAGCTTGCACCTGGGCGTAAAAAGCTAGGCTATTTTCCAGCAATTGATTTTCTATAACGCTATGAATATCTTTTTTTAGTTTAACCACTTTGTCCAGCGATTGACCATGCTTTTCTGATAACTGCAGCACTTCCGCGCAGGCAGCAATTGCCAGCTGCAGTGTGGCTTTGGTATCGGCAAGCAATAGGCTAATTTTACCCACCTGCTTTGATGTTAGGTCACCATTCAAGGAATGAATTTTAAACTCAAAAAGGTCTACAGGCTGTTTATTCTTAACAATAAAATCGTCTAGTTGCTGCTGTGATTGTACACCACCCAAATCTCTCGATAAGTCCTTTAGTAGGCTACCAAACCGTGCAAGTTTATCGATATCACTAAGCATGCTGGCCTGCGCTTGGAATGTGTCTGTTTGATTGGTATTGAGATACACATACGCGGCAGACACGCCCAAAACGATAAGTAGCATGATGACGCTCAGGCTAGCAATACCAATTTGCAATTGACGAAGCGCACTATCGGATATTCTCGATTTATTCCACAACAAATTTCTTGCTCACTGGTTATTGCATCGCTAGCGGTTAAGGTTTAGGCATTATAGGAGCGCCGCTTTCTGAACTTACTTAGACTGCTCTCTTAAATAGAGCGGCTATTTTTCTGCCGGCATCATAATATACCCAAAGCGTTTGAGATTTAGGTGTTAGGAGTGCGCCAATTTTTGGTCTTGGCAAGGCGGTACTCACAGGGATGTGAGGTATTAGGGCAATGCAGGAGCAATTGCCGAGACAACGCACAATAGCCAATCTATTTAAGGCGGAGAAACACCGCCAAGGGCACTTAGGGGCGTGCTCATAAGGCCTAAATCTCAAGAGTTTTGGGTATATACCCCACTTAAATCCTCATTCCCTGGAGCAAAGGCAGGAACCGCTTGCTTGCCACTGCTCACCTCGACAACTAGCGCCCGCTCTAGCTGCTGGCGCGCAGCGCCGGAAAACACCGTGACATACCAAGGCTGCGTATTGCAATTCGACGGCGCTTGCTGTGCCCGCAACAGAATATCTTTTATTAACGTATCGGGCACTGAATCGGGTTTAAAAGCTCGCACCGACTTACGCTGTTTAATGGCTGCACTCACATTCATTATTTATTTCCCCCTTAGGGTACAGGCTAAGGCAATTGCAAGCATGCCGGGGTATTAGGCAATGGCATTTAGCAGAAACTCAGAACGGGCACACCTTGCGCCATTCATATTGATGTTCATATCCATATCCATGTCCATATCCAAATTTGACTTTGGCAGGTTCGCCAAGCCACCTAAAATTTGCAAGCTACGCTGTCACAAAAAAATGCTCGCAGGCACCGGTGAATTGCGGTACCGCTATTAGCGTAAAAAAACAGAGGGTGACACACATTGCTGCGTTTACTCTAAGGGTGTTAGTTGCTATTGTTCGCGGTCTTGCTTCCGCCACTAACAGACCTCTTAACTGTGACAAAACCAACGCATCTTCACCCTAGTGAAAGTAACTCAGAGCCTTATAGCCAGGCCGCGCCAAGAAAAAGCAACTTGGGGTTTTTGGCACGCTATATAGGAGCACATAAATTCACTTATGCCAGCGGAGTGGCGTTTATTTTTTTGACCAATTTATTACAAGTCAGTATTCCACAACATATCGGCTTCAGCATCGACATACTGGCGGGAAAATCCGAGGAATCCTTTGCCGATTTAAACTACCATATTTTCTTGATTATTGCCTTTGCTCTAGCCATTGTACCAATTCGAATTGTATCGAGAATTTTGTTTTTTAACCCCGGCAGAGCCATCGAAAAAACCATTAAAGACCAAGCCTTTAAAAAGATTTCTAAACTGCAAAAGGCTTTTCACGATACCCATGAAACCGGCACACTAATCTCGATAGTTAATAACGATATCAACGGTGTACGCTCGCTGTGCGGCATTATCTTTTTGCATTTTTTTAATGTTTTTATCGCCCTGTCGCTCACGCCCTACTATATGTGGAAAATATCGGCCCCGCTTACCGCCTACAGCTTTATACCCGTGGTAATCACCTTTTTTATCGCTCACAAAGCTACCGACTTTATTCGTCGTCAAACACGAAAACGCATGGGAGATTTGCAAGCGTTATCCACCGAAACCATTGCTACGCTATCGGGCCTGGATGTTATTAAAAGCAACCAAGTGCAAGATTGGGCAAAAGACAATATCGCAAACAAAGACCAAGCCCTGCGACAGCGCTCAATAGGCTTACTTAAAGCGCAAACCCTGGCGCTGCCGGTTATTGATTACACCGATAAAGTAATGAAACTGCTAATTCTCGCCCTGGGCGGTTACTACCTGCTGCAACAGGAACTCAGTATAGGCGAACTCACGGCGTTTTTATCCTACGCCACCCTGCTCGCCATACCGTTTATTGCCATGGGCAGAGCATTTTCCGGCTACCGTATTGGCATGGCCAGTGTAGACAGTATTCGTCGCATCCTGGATTTAAGCACCAACCCCACGGATGAACTACGGCTTAACGCAGAGCAAAAACAGGCCCTGTTTTCACAGGGCCTGGAATTTCGCAATGTCAGCTTCAGCTACCCAGGGGAACCCCAACAGGCGCTAAGCGGTATTAGCTTCAAAATATCTCCCGGCGAAAAAGTGGGTATTTTGGGGCCGGTGGGCTCCGGTAAAACCACCTTGGTCAATTGCATTAACCGCTACCTAGAAATTGATAGCGGACAGATAATTATCGACGATAAGGACACAAAAAATTTGTCGCGGCACGATCTCAGATCAGCCGTTCGCACCGTAACCCAAGAACCTTTTTTATTTTCCGCCAGTGTAAAAGATAATATTTATTTTGGCAGTGACAATCATGCACAGCAACTCTCGCTAGAAGAAACGCTGTATCGCTGTAACCTCGACCGGGAAGTTGCCGAGTTCCCAGAAAACGAACAGACACTGGTAGGCGAAAAAGGCATTATGCTTTCTGGTGGGCAAAAACAGCGTTTAAGTTTGGCTCGCGCATTCCTCAGCCCATGCAAGCTCTTGGTATTAGACAACGTGCTATCGGCGGTCGACAACCAAACGGAGCGTTTTTTAATGCAGCAAATACTTTATAAACTGCGAGCCACCAGTTTATTAATTGTTTCTCACCGCGCCAGTGTGCTCGAACAACTAGACAGAATTATGGTGCTCGACGGCGGGCGTATTATTGCTGAAGGCAAGCACAACGAGCTTATCGAAAACTGCGCACTGTACCGAGAAACCTGGCAAATACAGCAACACAGCGGAGGGCTTACCTCTTGAGGCTAAACCCGAGAGCTCAAGATTTACAACGCATCTACCATTTTCTTGGCTTTTTTCAACCGTATAAGAAGCGTGCCTACTTTGGTTTGGCATTTGTGCCCTTATCAGTCGCTTGCAATATATTAATGCCGATACTGATAATTTATATTATTGATGAGCAATTGCTGAAAGGCAGCATCAGCGGTTTCGGCTTTTCCCTTGCTTGTTTGTTGGGCGTTATTCTTGTTAACTATCTGTCGGATGCAGCATTTTCTTTTTATTTACGCAACGCAGCCCTGCATGCGATTAGCGACCTTAGAAAAGCAATGCTGGCAAGGATTATGCGCTTTCCACGTAGCTACTTCGATCGCACCCCCATTGGAATTACTCTCACTCGCCTCACCACCGACTTAGAAGCCATCAACGAATCGTTTACCCAGGGCTTGCTCGGCATGATACGCGACACCTTAATTACCGTGTCGCTGCTAATTTTTCTATTAACCATAAGTTGGCAGCTAACCCTAATTATGCTATTTGTTGGCCCAGTGGTATATTTACTTACCGAAATACTAAGGCGCAAGCTGCGCCATGCCTACAATCAGGGTCGCAGCGTTCTTGCACAGGGTACGGGCTTTTTACAAGAAAGCCTCAACGGTATAAAAACCGTGCAGCTTTACAATGCAGAAAAAAGCACACTCGAAACCTATAAAACGTTTACCCGCGGTTTTTTTAACGCGCAGTCGAAATGCAATTTATACGATGCCACGCTATTTTCATGCATAGAAGGCGTGACCACCACCAGTGTCGGCTTAATTATTTGGTATGGTTCTGGGGAACTACTGGCATCGGCCATTACCACCGGTGCATTGGTGGGCTTTATTCATACCTTGGATAAAATATTTGTACCGATTCGAGACTTCACCGCTCAGGTAGCGGCGATTCAACGCGCAATGGCAGCCTTTGAACATATAGAAGAGATTTTTACCCAACAAAGGGAAGACGAAGCTGAAACGCCACTCCCGCCCATTGACACTCAACAACTGCAAACCTTCGATACGCTGCGGTTTATCGATGTGCGTTTTCGCTACTCGGAATCGGGCCCCGACGTATTGCGCGGCATAAACTTTACCCTTAAAAAGGGGCAGAAACTGGCTTTAGTTGGCGGTACCGGCTCCGGGAAATCAACTATTTTGCGTTTACTTACCCGTACCTACGATAATTACACAGGCTCTATTCTTATTAACGGTATCGAATTGCGGCGCATACCAAAGCAGCGGCTGGCCAAATTCTTTGCCCTTATGCAGCAAGACGTACATCTGTTTAACGAAAGCGTTGCATTTAATATTGGTTTGGCAAAAACAACGCTCTCTCCACAAGCAATACAAGCCGCGGCGCAATATGTATATGCCGATACCTTTATCGAACAGCTGCCCGACAACTACCAATTTCGCATTAGTAATAACGGCGGCAACCTGTCTTCGGGCCAGGGGCAGCTTATCGCCTTCGCTCGCGCTATCGCCAGTCAACAGGAGGTCATTATGCTAGACGAAGCCACCGCCGCGGTAGACTCGCTAACCGAGAAAACTATTCACAAAGCGATTGACCATGTATTTGAAGAAAAAACCGTGATTGCAATTGCACATCGTTTAAGCACAATCGAACACGCCGACCAGATACTGGTGTTAGATAAAGGCCATATCGTGGAAGCGGGCCAGCACGCTGTGCTAAAAAACGCGGCCGGGCCCTACGCGGCACTTTTACAATCCCTATCCCCGTAGCGTTCGAGGTTTGGGTGTTTGCCGCGCGTCAATTTTTGTGCTTAGCATTGAGAGGTAAGCTATTAAGTCCGCACAGTAGCGCCAAGAGTAAAAAGGAGCATGTTAACTGTTAATCGCTGCGGCTCTGCGCCATCCCTGACGCGAAAAAATATAACCCCGAAAAGCTATAACTCAGCCGCAATGCTAGGGCTATTTAGACTTTATTCGTTAAAAAGAGAAGGTTAATTGAGCACCGGCGGTTCTTTTTAAAGGTAAGGTTGCAAGGGCGGCGGAGGGAGTTTGGGCAAAAGCAAATGTCTGCTCAAACACGTTCAAGTGATGCCCTGCAAGATAACCGTCATCATCGAGCAAGTTATTAACATAAATTTGCAAGTCCAGAAACGAAAGCAGCTCAATGCCCGCCCGCAGATTAACCCGGTTAATATCCGGTGTTTTCGCCAGATTCGCTTGGCTCAACCACTGCCCTTCACGAAAGGTATAATCCGCGCGAGCAAAGTAGGGACTATTAAATAACACGCTATCGAACTCAAGCCCCACACTTAGACTTAGCGGTGAAAAAAATGGCTGCTCCTTGCCCGAATAATCCGTATCGCCGATAAATTCACTAAGATTGTTATTCTGAAACGATTGGATATCACTATCCATATAGGCGAAGGCCGTATTAATAGTTAAGCTATCCATTAGCAATACACTGGATTCAAATTCTAGGCCTCGCGTAATAACCTCACCACTATTTACCGATGCGGATACAACCGAGTCCTGCCCGGCTAAAGAAAACGCAGTATTATTTATTTGATTGCTCCAGTCGGCTTGAAACAATGCGGTAGCATAACTAAAGCGGCCCTCGAACAACATGCCCTTTAAGCCTATCTCGTAATTCTTAACCTCTTCTGGCTCTACACGAAAATCGATACCCAGCCCCGCAGCAGTTTCTAAATCTTCCTCCGCGAGGCCTAATAGAGTGCGGTTAAAGGCGCCGGGGTTAACCCCCTCCGAGTAAGAAAGGTAGGCATTGAGCCCGTCATTTAGGCTCATTTCGCCAATAATACGGGGAATAAAATTGGAAAAGATCTCTGAAATTTCATCCGCACTTTGACTTGGCAAACTCGCAAGTGTCAAGGTATCTTCCTGCTGACGCCCCTCAAATGTGACAGAAAACATCTGATTTATGGCATAGGTCACGCCGAAAAACACACCGACGGTCTCTGCTGAGCGATCACTAGGCTCATCGACACTTACCTGATCCTCAGCAGGAGATAATAGATTAGCCACCCCAGTAGCCGTTTTCCTATCGAGATAGCTAATTCCAATAACCCCGCTTATGGGGCCTTCGTCGTTGTAGCTTAAGCGAAGCTCTGAGGAGCTATCTTTCACTTGATTTTGCGCATAAAAAGCATAGTTAAAAATCTCGGAATAGTAGTGATCGATATCATTTAGCAAAGCCCATGATTCGTCATTCACGCCCGCGAGAAAGGTTAAGTTGAGTGCTTCGCTGATACCCCAGTCGGCTACTAAATGAAAGTGGGAATATTCTCGACCACTGCCATAGCCATCCACTAAACCCGGTGTAATCTGATTAGTTGGGTTGTTGAGTATCTCAGCAATTTGCGGCGTTAGTTCGGTGTTATAGCTAACTGGATTCTCTAAACTCGGCAGCGTACCGCAAAAAAACGGATTACCGTTAACCAAACAATTGGATTGGCTTGCTAAGAGCTGATTGTTGTTGCTATCGAATAAATCGACTGCGGGAAGGAAGGCCGAAGCGGCGGGACCGTCGTTATCTTCAGATACATAAGCATAGGCTTTAACCGATAAATTTTCCAAGGGCGTAAAAGCCAGCGTTAGACTACCCAAAATACTTTCTTGATCGCCTAAACTTTTGCCGTCGGGTACATTGGTATAATGGCCATTTCGCTGATAGCCCTCCAGGGTCATACGCAGCCCAAGTAGGCCATCCATTAGCGGCGCATCAATTTCACCGCGCAGGCGGCTAAAATTGAATTCCGCTACTTCCATCATTAACGAACCGGTGAACTGTTCCGCGGGATTTCTAGTAACCACGTTTATTGCACCGGCAAAGGTATTTCGCCCGAAGTAAGCACTCTGCGGGCCGCGCAATACTTCGATCCGCTCGGGGGAACCCACTGAGGTAAGTGCGGTACCGGAGGTCACCGGCACGCCATCAATAAACATCGAAACGGTTGACTCCAAACCATTAGAGGGGGAAAAGCCGCGAATAACCAAATTTTGTACGGTGCGATCTGTCTTAGCGCTGAAGCTGTCGACAATATCCAAACCGGGAACAACATCTTGCAAATTGGGTATAGCAAAAATACCCCGCTTTTGTAGTTGGCTGCTGGAAAACACCGACACTGCCACCGGCACCTGTGACAACAGCTCTTCTCGTTTCCGAGCCGTTACCACAACCTCTTCCAGTTCGGCGACTTCCTCCGTTTCGATAAGTTGGGAATCGGGCCAATTTCCAGCTTGTTGGGCATTAGCCATAGCGGTGGCTGAAGCCGCTAGCATTGCTAGCAGTAATTTTTTTCTGATAAAACGATTAGCAAGCACAATAAAACTCCAAATTAGGCCCCCAACCGTGAATGATTCTGGAGCGAACCGTCGGCTAGCGAGCTGTGCACATTACAAACATTACAAATAGAATGCACAAAACCGTTCCGTCCCAGAATACGCCAACCAATAACCCAGCCCTCACCATTTATCCTAAATTAATCAGTTGGATCTACTGCGCACGCCCAATGAACTGAAATTAAAGCGTTTTTTCAATTTTGCGGCTGCACCGAGTTTGCTCCCAGCAAACTTTCGGAAATACACTACCTCCATGTAGATAACCCGTAGAGTGACTACGAATTTGCCGCAAAAGTTAAAAAAT
>JAHQVY010000240.1 GCA_019634095.1 Cellvibrionaceae bacterium | reverse complement strand
GGTATTCGATCTTATTAATGTAGTTTAAAAGTGTGACTTGCTGGGTTGTCTACCTTAAATTAATAGTATAATTGTTAGCCATTTTGGCGTGCTTTGCCGCTAAAGTGGGGCCAAAAAACCCCAAATGTTATTAAAGTTTGATATAGTCTGGCTTTTACGGCTCAAATAACCATCAATAATTTGCAAAAAATATGATTTTTAAAATAAATGGGGCGCCACTAACTGCCTTGTCGTGTAGTTATCCCGGGCATATTTCGCCTAACTAGGCGCCTCTTGCGGCCGCTGCACTAGGCGGCTCAAACCCAATTCACGGTAATTTTTACGAAAGTTTGCGGTCTTAAGTCCGCGAGGGGCTTTTTCGGCCGTATCAAAATGCTAGGCCCGGTAAACAGGAAGCTGGTCTGTTCGGCAAAACTTGGTAATTACAATAAAAGAGAGCGTTTATGAACCAGAAAAGTTTTTCGTCTCAAGGCTTGTACCACGCTGACTTTGAGCACGATTCCTGTGGAATCGGTTTCGTGGCAAATCTGAAGGGTAAAGCGTCTCACCAAATAATCGAGAATGCTCTTACCATGCTGACGTGCATGGAACATCGCGGTGGCACGGGATACGACGTCGACAGCGGCGACGGCGCCGGAGTGTTGATTCAAATTCCTCACGCATTCATGCTGCAAGAAGCTGCGAAGTTAAATATTCAATTGGCGGCCCCGGGAGATTACGGCGTGGGCATGTTGTTCTTGCCTCGTGCCGACGCCATAGCTGCTGAGTGCCGAGATATTTTTGAGCAGGCAGCTGCGCAGTTGGGGCTGGGGATAGAGGGCTATCGCGTGGTTCCCTGCGATTCCTCGAGTCTCGGGCTCGCTGCAAGAGAGACTGAACCGCGCATCGAACAGGTGTTTGTTACCAAACCCAGTGGCATGGATCAACAAGTCTTTCAGCGAAAATTATTTGTGCTTCGAAAATCGACTTGTCACCGCATTAACACGACAACTGATGCTAAAAAAGATGAGTTTTACATTGCCTCTCTGTCCAATCGCACGCTGGTTTTTAAGGGTCAATTCACCACGGCGCAAGTTCGCCAGTACTATCTCGATTTGCAAAATCCAGACCTCGCCTCCGCTCTGGCGATGTTTCACAGTCGCTTTTCTACCAACACCTTTCCCGCCTGGCGGCGCGCGCAGCCCTTTCGTTTTTTGTCGCACAACGGCGAAATAAATACCGTTAAGGGCAATATCAATTGGATGACGGCACGCCAAGCGCTGTTCGAGTCCGCCCACTTTTCCAAGCGGGAACTCGAATTGTTAATGCCGATTTGCAATCGCAATAACTCCGATTCTGCCAACCTCGATATGGCGATAGAGCTGTTGGTGCTCAGTGGCAGACCCTTGGCACAAGTGATGATGATGGTCGTGCCGGAAGCCTGGCAAACTCAGGCCAATATGGACGAGTCGAAGCGCGCTTTTTACGAGTTCTATGCCAATGTTATGGAACCCTGGGATGGGCCGGCTTCAGTGTCTTTTACGGATGGCCAAGTGATCGGTGCCACCTTAGATCGCAATGGCTTGCGACCCTCGCGTTTTCTTGTTACCGACGACGATATGGTGGTAATGGGTTCGGAGACGGGCGCTCTGTGTGTCGACCCCGCTCGCATAGTGTGCAAAGGCCGCCTGCAGCCGGGTAAAATTTTTATCGCCGATTTAAACCTGGGGCGCATAATTAGCGACGAAGAAGTTAAGGCGGATATTTGTTCTCGAAAGCCCTATGCCGAGTGGCTGGAGCAGAATAAATTGTTGCTCGATGAACTCCCTGCCCCCAATGTGGAAAAACCGCGGTTTGGCAATTTGCCCGCACGGCAAAAGGCCGTGGGTTATACCCACGAAGATATTCACGTCATTCTCAAAGAAATGGTGGCCACCGGCAAAGAGCCTTTGGGGTCAATGGGCACCGACACGCCGCTGGCGGTGATGTCCGATCGTCCGCAAAATTTAGCGAATTATTTTAAGCAGCTTTTCGCCCAGGTTACCAACCCGCCGATTGACCCGATTCGGGAAGAGATGGTGATGTCCTTGCGCACTTACGTTGGCGCTTCGCAAAACCTGCTAGCGGAAACCCCGCAACACTGCCGCAAAGTGGAAATCATGCAGCCGGTGCTGTCTAACTTACAGCTCTTGAAGCTACAGCATATCAATGAATTTCCGATTAAGGCTGCAACCTTAGATACCCTGTTTAACGCCAGCGATAAGGCCGGCAGTCTCGAAGCCGCTGTGCAGCAGCTGTGCGAATCTGCACTGAGCGCGGTGGAAGACGGCGCCTCGATTCTAATTCTCAGCGATCGCAACTCGGACGTGAATCAAGCGGCTATTCCCTCATTATTGGCTACCGCTGCTGTGCATCACGCATTAATTCGCAGCGGTCAACGCGCCAAGGCGGAGTTAATTGTCGAAGCCGCCGACGTTTTGGAAACGCATCATTTTGCCGTTTTAATCGGCTATGGCGCGGCGGCAGTTAACCCCTACTTAGCGATTGAAAGTCTGCAGGGTATGCGTGATGAAAGCATTGTTGACCCAGGGTTGAGCGATGAGGATTTGTTTGCGCGCTATGTTAAAGCGCTTACTAGCGGCCTGTTAAAAATCTTTTCTAAAATGGGCATCTCCACCTTGCAGAGCTATCAGGGGGCACATATTTTTGAAGCCCTAGGTATAAGCCGAGCAGTGATTGATAAGTATTTTGTTGGCACGGTTTCGCGCATAGAAGGCTTGGGTATTGACGACATTGCTCGGGAAGCCCTCGCTAAACACCGTGAGGGCTTCCCGGGTGGCAACCGCATCGCCGTGGCCCGAGAGCTGGGCAGTGGCGGTAATTATGCCTGGCGTCACGACGGTGAGCGCCACCTGTTTAACCCCACCACGATTCGTCTGTTACAGCACTCGTCGGAAACCCGCGATTTCGGCTTGTTCAAGCAGTACGCCCAGGAAATTGACGACCAGAGTCGTGCCGCCTTTACCCTGCGCGGTATGCTCGAGTTACGCTCTGATCGCGAGCCGATTCCACTGTCTGAGGTTGAGCCGGCGGAAAATATTTTCAAGCGTTTCGCCACCGGAGCAATGTCTTTCGGTTCGATTTCCTGGGAGGCGCACACCACACTTGCCAAAGCGATGAACCGCATCGGCGGCAAGAGCAACAGCGGCGAGGGCGGCGAAGACCCGGTGCGCTTTGCGCCCGACGAAAACGGTGATCGTTTGATCAGCCGCATTAAGCAGGTGGCATCTGGGCGCTTTGGTGTGACTAGCCATTACTTAACCAATGCCGATGAATTGCAAATCAAAATGGCCCAGGGTGCAAAGCCCGGTGAAGGCGGGCAACTTCCCGGCCACAAGGTGGATGCGTGGATCGGCCGCACTCGAGGTTCCACACCCGGTGTGGGCTTAATCTCGCCGCCGCCGCATCACGATATTTATTCCATTGAGGATTTGGCACAGCTCATTTACGACTTAAAAAATGCTAACCCGGCTGCCAGGGTCAATGTCAAGCTGGTGTCTGAAGCCGGGGTCGGCACTATCGCCGCTGGGGTGTGCAAGGGTTACGCCGATGTGGTGTTGATTGCCGGCCACGATGGTGGCACCGGCGCTTCGCCGTTGGGCTCGATTAAACACGCCGGTCTGCCCTGGGAATTAGGGCTTGCGGAAACCCATCAAACCTTGGTTCGCAATCGTTTGCGGAGTCGCATTGTGGTGCAGGCCGATGGGCAGATGAAAACACCGCGAGACTTGGCCATTGCCACGTTGTTGGGCGCTGAGGAATGGGGTATTGCCACTGCCGCGCTGGTGGTTGAAGGCTGCATCATGATGCGCAAATGTCATCTGAATACCTGCCCGGTGGGCGTTGCCACGCAAGATAAAGCGCTGCGTGAACGCTTTGCCGGCAAGGTCGAAAACGTGGTGAATTTTTTCACCATGCTCACCGAGGGCTTGCGGGAATTGATGGCACAGTTGGGCTTTCGCAGCATCGATGAAATGGTGGGGCAAACTCAGTGCCTCAAACTTCGCGATGAGGCGGATCACTGGAAGCTTAAAAACCTCGATTTATCGCCGTTGCTCTTTAAGGCTGCCGCCCACGATCAAGACACCTTATACCAGAGCCTTGCACAAAAACATCTTATCCACGACATTGTGGATCGCGAGCTTATCGCCGAGGCCAGTGCGGCACTGCAAAATGCACAGCCGGTGCGGATAAGTAAATCCTTGGTAAATACCGATCGCTCGGTGGGCACCATGCTGTCCCATGAGGTGAGCAAGAAATATGGGGTCGAAGCGCTGCCTGAAAAAACGATCAGCGTAAAATTTAACGGCTCCGCCGGACAGAGTTTTGCGGCCTTTGCCGCTAAAGGCTTGCACTTTGAGCTGGAAGGTGATGCCAATGATTACTTTGGTAAAGGCCTTTCCGGGGCTAACGTGGTGGTGTATCCACCAAAGCAAGCGCCGTTCAAGCCGCGGGAAAATATTTTGATTGGTAACGTTGCTCTCTTCGGTGGTACATCCGGAAAGGCCTTTATTCGCGGCATTGCCGGCGAGCGCTTTTGCGTGCGCAATTCGGGCGTTACCGCTGTGGTGGAAGGTGTTGGCGATCATGGCTGTGAATACATGACCGGGGGGCAGGCGGTGATTCTCGGTTCAACCGGGCGCAATTTCGCTGCGGGTATGAGCGGTGGTGTGGCCTATATTTTTGACGCTAAAGGTCAGTTTGCGGCGAATTGCAACAGGGAAATGGTCAACTTGGAGTCGCTGCACGATGAGCGAGAGATCGCCGCCTTGAGGAGCCTTGTTGAAGAGCATTTGCAGTATACGGGCTCTGATCTTGCCCAAGATATACTCCGCACCTGGCACAGCTCGGTGGCGAGCTTTGTCAAAGTGTTGCCGGTAGATTACCAGCGAATGCAGACTTACATGCAGTGCGCCCGAGAGTCCGGTCAATACAACACCGAGCAGCAAATTGCCGAGGCTGCCTTTGAAATGCATTTGGCGAGTTTAAAAGAAGCGAGCAATAAGAGGGCGAAACATGGGTAACCCGACCGGTTTTATCAACGTTGAGCGCGCCCTGCCCGAAGACCGCGATGCGCGGGAGCGCTTAAACGATTGGTTTGAAGTACACCAGAAAATGCCGGAAACGGCTATTCGCCAACAGGCATCGCGCTGCATGGATTGCGGGGTGCCGTTTTGCCAAAGTGGAGAAAGCCGCTTCGCGCCCAAAGTGGCCGGTTGCCCGGTTAATAATTTAATTCCCGAGTGGAATGATTTGGTTTACCGCGGTCGCTGGCGAGAGGCTATTGAACGTTTACATCGCACCAACAATTTTCCCGAGGTTACCGGTCGGGTCTGCCCGGCCCCCTGTGAGGGGGCTTGTGTTCTCGGCATCAACTCTCCGCCGGTGACTATCAAACACCACGAATATGCCATTGCAGAAAAGGCCTTTGACGCAGGCTGGATCGTCGCCGAGCCGCCCGATAGGCGCAGTGGTAAACGCGTTGCAGTGGTGGGTTCTGGCCCGGCGGGCTTGGCTGCTGCGGCTCAGCTCAATAAAGCGGGTCACTTCGTGACAGTATTTGAGCGTTCAGATCGCATTGGCGGCTTGTTGATGTACGGCATACCCAACATGAAGCTGGAAAAGCATATTGTCGAGCGCAGGGTCAATTTGCTGGCAGAAGAGGGGGTGGTGTTCAAGCCAAACACCGCCATTGGTGAGGATCTCAGCCTGGGGCAGTTACAGCAAGAGTTCGATGCCTTGGTACTGGCCACTGGCGCCACTAAGCCGCGTGATTTAGCCGTTGATGGGCGCAGCTTGAACGGGGTGCACTTTGCTATGGAGTTTTTATCGAAGAACACTAAAAGTCTGCTCGATAGCGATCATGTTGATGGTAAATACATCGATGCCAAAGGCAAAAAAGTGGTCGTTATCGGCGGTGGCGACACTGGCACCGACTGCGTTGGCACCGCGCTGCGCCACGGTTGTGAGAGTGTGGTGCAGTTGGAAATTATGCCCCGCCCCGCAGAGCACCGGCTGGCGACTAACCCCTGGCCCGAGTGGCCGAAAACGCTGCTGGTGGACTACGGCCAAGAGGAGGCGATCGCGGTACAAGGCGCAGATCCACGCCACTATCAAGTGTTGACACAGAAAATCGCAGGTGACGCCGCGGGAAATGTCACAGCGCTGCACACAGTGCAAGTCGAGTGGCTTAAAGATAGCAGTGGCCGTATGTCGCCGCAGCCACTGGTGGGCAAGGAAAAAATTTACGAGGCGGATCTGGTTTTGCTGGCCATGGGGTTTGTTGGTCCCGAGACTGGTATTTTAAAAGGTTCGGCGCTGGAGCGAGATGAGCGCGGCAACTTTAAGGCGCAGTACAATGAGTTTGCCACCAACGTTGAGGGTATATTTGCTTGTGGCGATGCTCGTCGCGGTCAGAGCCTAGTCGTGTGGGCTATCGACGAAGGCCGTCGCGCAGCGAGAGAAGTGGATAAATTTTTAGTGGGCGAGAGTTTTTTGCCATGAAAATGCCACGAACCTAAGTGCTTGTTGTGCTCTTCTTGTTCATTGAAGTAACGTTTGCACTCACCTCCCGCCTGCCCGGCCCCGCTTATCGGAAAGCGGGCGTTCTGGTCAGCAAAAGCTAGGCTTCCTCATTAAACTTTCCCTATTTTGTTTGCCGAGTCAACTACTCTTTTCATATTTTGATCATGGTAGCTGACAAAGTAACTGAAAAAGTAGCTGAAAAAGTATGGCTTTTTTCTGTGGCTGGCTGGTTGTGGCTGGAAAGGTGTTCCTGTTTGTGACAGCCGCGGAGCCGATTTCGAAAGTCTCTGTTGGTGATCACTGTAACACCCTGTAGTCTATAATTGCGCCCTGTGGTCCGGAGTTCGAGTCAGCCTGTGTT
>JAHQVY010000239.1 GCA_019634095.1 Cellvibrionaceae bacterium | reverse complement strand
GTGACAAGGTCAAAGTAGAAATGACTCCCTACGATTTAAGCAAAGGTCGCATCACATACCGCGCGCGCTAAGCCCTAGCGCCCAGCCTACTATCGCCCATCGCCCAAAAAAAGCCCCTCTTAAAATTTAGCGCCTAGCTTGGTTCTGTCATGGGCTCAGCACCAGAAGTTTGCGTCTCGATCACTATCTCGTCGTCCTCGACATCCACCGTAATCACGCCGCCTTTTTCAGAGAGAACGCCAAACAGTACCTGTTCTGCCAGTGGCTTTTTGACTTTGTCTTGAATGATACGCGCCATGGGACGAGCACCCATCTTCTCATCGTAGCCGTTGCGAGCCAGCCATTCGCGAGCGGCATCAGACACCTCCAAGGTGACCTTTTTATCGTCCAACTGCATTTGCAATTCGGTGAGAAATTTATCCACCACCGTTTTAACGATATCCAGCGACAAGGACTCAAACTGTATAATCGCATCGAGACGGTTGCGAAACTCCGGGGTGAAAGTCTTTTTAATAATTTCCATTCCGTCGCTGGAGTGATCTTGCTTGGTAAAGCCGATAGAAGCGCGGCTTATGGATTCCGCTCCCGCATTGGTAGTCATAATTAGCACCACGTTGCGAAAATCTGCTGCGCGGCCATTGTTGTCAGTTAGGGTACCGTGGTCCATGACTTGCAGCAGCAAATTGAACACATCCGGGTGGGCTTTTTCGATTTCGTCAAGTAACACCACACAGTGCGGATGCTTGGTTACCTCGTCGGTGAGCAACCCTCCTTGGTCGAAGCCCACATAGCCGGGTGGCGCACCAATCAAACGCGAAACGGTGTGTCGCTCCATATATTCCGACATATCAAAGCGCACCAGTTCTACGCCCATGGCTTGAGCCAGCTGCTTGCACAGTTCCGTTTTCCCCACACCGGTGGGGCCTGCGAACAAAAACGAGCCTATGGGCTTGTCGTGGCTGGTTAAACCGGCGCGAGAGAGCTTGATGGCCGACGATATTTCACCGATGGCACGGTTTTGACCAAACACAGTCATACGCAGGTTATCTTCTAATTTCGACAGCAGCTCTTTGTCGGATGACGACACTGTATTGGCGGGCACCTGAGCAATTTTTGCGACGATTTGTTCGATATCGCGCACCCCAACCAACTTCTTGCGCTTCGATTCCGGCTGCAACTGCTGATACGCGCCAGCCTCGTCGATCACATCGATGGCTTTGTCGGGCATGTAGCGATCGTTGATATACTTAGCGGCCAGCTCAGCGGCAATCCGCAGAGCGGTCTCCGTGTACTTCAAATTGTGATGTTCTTCGAAGCGCGATTTCAAGCCCTTGAGAATTTTAAAGGTATCTTCCACCGAGGGCTCGTTAACATCCACTTTTTGGAAGCGCCGCGACAAAGCGCGGTCTTTATCGAAAATGCCACGATACTCTTGGAAGGTGGTGGAACCAATGCAGCGAATTTCACCACTGGTGAGCAGCGGCTTGAGCAAGTTCGAGGCATCCATGACGCCGCCCGAGGCCGCCCCTGCACCGATGATGGTATGGATCTCGTCGATAAATAGTATGGCCTTTTCGCGTTTCTTCAGCTCGGCCAGCAAACCCTTAAAGCGCTTTTCGAAATCGCCGCGATATTTGGTGCCCGCCAGTAACGAACCCAGGTCGAGAGAGTACACCACACTGTTGTTAAGTATCTCTGGCACGGCGCCATCGATGATTGCCTTCGCCAAACCCTCGGCAATCGCGGTTTTACCAACGCCGCTCTCTCCCACCAACAACGGATTGTTCTTGCGGCGGCGCGCCAGTATCTGCACCACGCGCTCGATTTCTAGCTCGCGGCCTACCAGCGGATCGATGCGACCCTTCATGGCTTGCTCGTTGAGATTGGTCGAGAAATTTTCTAGCGGATTTTGCTGACTGGCGTCACCGCCACTGGCACTACCTTCTTCGTCGGTGCTCTCTTGATTGGGCTCGACATGGGACGAGGAGCCAGACACCTTGGAGATACCGTGGGTGATAAAATTGACAACGTCGATGCGGGCCACGCTCTGCTGTTTTAAATAGAAGACCGCCTGGCTCTCTTGCTCACTAAAAATCGCCACCAACACATTCGCACCGGTTACTTCGCTTTTACCGGAGGATTGCACATGAAAAACCGCACGCTGCAATACTCGCTGAAAACCTAAAGTTGGTTGCGTTTCTCTATCTTCGTCGTCTTCGGGAATCAAGGGTGTTGTGGAGTCGACAAACTCAGACAAATCGCGTTTCAAAACGTTTAGATCTGCACCACAAGCGCGCAGAACGCTCGCAGCGGACTCATTATCTAAAAGCGCAAGCAATAAATGCTCGACGGTCATAAACTCGTGTCGCTTTACACGTGCGCCTTTAAACGCTGAATTTAAAGTTGTTTCTAGTTCTTTACTCAACATTGATGTCTACCACACCGACTAAAATGCATTGCTGCTGCAAAAATTTTCATTAAGCACAATGTCCAATTTTTAATTCTCGTCCTCTTCACCACACGCCTCTATTTCACATAATAGCGGGTGTTCGTTCTCCCTCGAAAAATCGTTCACCTGTGCTGCTTTTGTTTCCGCAACGTCGCGGGAATATACGCCGCATACCGCCCTTCCTCTGGTATGAACGGCTAGCATAACCCGGGTCGCTTTCTCTCTGTCCATGCTAAAAAAGCGCTGTAACACTTCAATTACAAACTCCATTGGCGTGTAATCATCATTTAAAAGCACCACTTTATAAAGTGGGGGACGTTTTAAACGCGGCTTTTCCTCTTCGACAGCCACCGCACCGTCTTCGGAATGTTTTTCTTCGCTATCACCGTCTCTACTTAATGTTAGTAGAAGAATTTCGAGATTACCCATGGAATACTTCAACCTGCAAAACTGATATAAATTCGGATTCTATCCGAACAAAAAGCACCGCAACAGGTGCTGCCGCCTAAAATCTCTAATACTTGACAATACGCTCCGCCTTGTATAAAAAAGTGTTCGGAGGGTCGGGATAACCCTGTCGATATAAAAATAATTTTTCCACAAAAAGGATCTAATCAAAAGCCAAACATCAATAACAAAGGGACCGAGACATGCCTACCGGAACCGTAAAATGGTTTAACAACGCCAAAGGCTTTGGGTTCATATTACCCGATGACGGCGGCGAAGATTTATTTGCTCACTATTCTTCCATCGATATGGAAGGCTACCGTACTTTAAAAGCCGGTCAACCCGTCACCTTCGACGTAGAAAAAGGTGACAAAGGTTTACACGCAAAAAAAATCAGGGTTGAAACTGCTCCAGCCGCAGCCAGCGAACCACCCCAATCCCAAAAATACACTGCAATCGAAGAAGAAACCACATGACCATTAACATGAAACCACTTTAGCCAAAAAATGTAAATGCTTGTAATTTAACATTTTTTGCTTTAAGCAACCCACCTCCTACCCTTGGTCTGAAGCCCGCGAAGGCCAAGCACCCTACCCCTATGCCCGGCAAATTTAGCCTGTAATTCTTCCAAATTTGAAGCGCCATGCCTGCGGCCTTGCTCAGGCACCGTTTCCTTTGGTGCCACTTTCATTTACATACCTTCGCTTATATCACCTTCTTTCACACCGCTTCTTTTTGCGCCACTGCAAACTTCGTTATCCATTTCAACCAAGTCGGCAGCATCACAGCTGTTTAAAGCTTGCACGCCTTAGCCAGTACTTTTTTAGTTTGGGCTTTGCACACGTTAACCAACCCCAGCATAGCGGTTCTATACTCTAAATAGCGTCAACAATGCCATTCAAAGTGGCCGATGGGCGCATTGCTTTGGTGGCCATCGTCGCGTTGGGCCGGTAATAACCATCAATATCAACGCCCTGCCCTTGGATGTCATTCAGCTCCTGTAAAATGGAAGCTTCTTTAGCAGCCAACGCTTCTGCTACCGGCGCAAACCGCGCCTGCAAAGCCGTGTCTTGTTGCTGCGCCGCAAGGGCTTCGGCCCAATAACGCACCAGGCAGTAATGGCTGCCGCGATTATCCAACTCGCCCACTTTTCGTTTTGGCGATTTATCGTACTCCAGCAATTTGGCGGTGGCTTTATCTAGGGCCTCTGCTAACACCTTGGCTTTGGCATTGCCGCTTACCTCGCCCAGATGCTCTAAGGATGCCGCCAAAGCGAGAAATTCGCCCAGCGAATCCCAGCGTAAATGGTTTTCCTCCACAAACTGCTGCACATGCTTCGGTGCAGAACCGCCCGCCCCCGTTTCGAACAGGCCACCACCATTCATTAGCGGAACAATAGATAGCATTTTGGCACTGGTGCCCAACTCCAGGATGGGGAACAAATCCGTGAGATAATCGCGCAGTACATTACCTGTTACCGAAATGGTATCCACACCCTGTTTAACCCGCTGCAGAGAAAAGCGTGTCGCTTCAACCGGGGACATCACGCGAATATCCAAACCCTCGGTATCGTGTTCCTGCAAATATTTTTCCACTTTTGCAATAACTTCAGAGTCGTGAGCCCGTGCTTTGTTCAACCAAAATATCGCCGGCGTTCCAGTGGCCCGCGCCCGTGTCACGGCCAATTTAACCCAATCTTGTATCGGTGCATCTTTTACTTGGCAAGCGCGCCAAATATCACCCGCTTCCACACTGTGTTCTAGCAACACGGTGCCGCTGCCATCCACCACCTTCACCACACCGGCCTCAGCAATCTTAAAGGTTTTATCGTGGGAACCGTATTCCTCGGCCTTTTGTGCCATCAAACCCACGTTGGCCACCGAACCCATCGTAGCCGGATTGAAGGCACCGTTAGATTTGCAAAAATCAATAGTTTCTTGATACACACCTGCATAACAGCGATCGGGTATCAGTGCTTTGGTATCTTTAAGCTTACCGTCTGGCCCCCACATTTTACCAGAGGAACGAATTGCCGCCGGCATCGATGCGTCGATAATCACATCGCTGGGCACGTGCAAGTTGGTAATGCCTTTGTCGGAATCGACCATCGCCAAGGGCGGTCGATGACTGTAAACCGCTTGTAAATCGGCTTCAATGGCGCTGCGCTGGGCTGCATCCAAGTTCTGAATTTTACTGTAAACATCGCCAATCCCGTTGTTGGGATCTACACCCAATTGCTCGAAAATATCAGCGTATTTATCGAAAACCTCACTGTAATATACTTTAACAGCGTGACCGAAAATAATCGGGTCCGAAACCTTCATCATGGTGGCCTTCATGTGCACCGACAACAACACATCTTGGCTTTTGGCTTGGTCAATTTCTCGCTTCAAGTAAGCTTGAAGCGCTGCCGCGCTCAACACTGTCGCGTCGAATATTTCGCCCGCCTGCAACGCGATCCCCGATTTAAGCGCAGTCACCTGCCCCTGGCTGGTGTGCAACTCCACTGAAACGTCACAAGCCTGGGCCAGCGTTACCGATTTTTCGTTAGCAAAGAAATCACCGGCATCCATAGAGGCTACATGTGTTTTCGAGTTTGATTCCCAGGAACCCATAGAGTGCGGGTTATTCTTTGCGTATTGTTTAACCGACGCAGGGGCACGTCGGTCGGAATTACCTTCGCGCAATACCGGATTTACCGCACTGCCTTTAATTTTATTGTAACGGGCTTTAATATCTTTTTGCTTGTCGTCGGCAGCCTCTTCCGGGTAATCCGGCAAGGCGTAACCTTTACCTTGCAATTCCTTAATGGCCGCGGTTAATTGCGGGATCGAAGCACTAATGTTTGGCAGTTTAATAATGTTGGCCTCTGGGTTTTTCGCCATTTCCCCCAGAACTTTCAGTGCATCTTCTTCGCGCTGCTCCGGAGCGAGAAACTCGGGAAAACTCGCAATAATACGGCCAGATAAAGAAATATCCCTTGTGACAACATCGATACCGCAGACACCGGCAAAAGCTTGCACCATGGGCAGAAAGGAGTAAGTTGCCAACGCGGGGGCTTCATCTGTTTGCGTATAAATAATGGTAGGTTTTTCTGTAGACATTCTAAGACCTATAACTTAAAAAACTAAATGCGAGCTGGCGCTTAAATGAGCGGCAACAAGCTCGGTGAATATGAGTCGAACATTTCAGTACGCGAGGACATAGGGGCAGTTTTTCTACCGCCAAGCGATAACCAAGGGTTTGACCGGTGTGAACTTGCGATTTTCGGCGATTAACACCTCAACTCCCGCTCACGGGGCCCAAATGGCTTGAGATGCCTTCAAAAACCGCCGGATTGTAGCAGATTTCGCAGCAAGATCGAAACTAAGCAGCGCAACACGCCATCCGCTTTCGCGGAAATAGCGAGTAATAACCAACGGGCTCGCTTATTTATGCGCAAAGTTCCTATAAAAGTTCTACTATAGGCGGCTTTTCAAGCGCGCTCCACTCTATACCATGCCCAGCCCAGCAAATATTATTCTTTTAAACAAACCATTCGGCGTGCTCAGCCAGTTCAGCGATGTTCAGCAACGCCCCACCCTGGCCAAATATATTCCCAAGCAATTCAAAACATTCTACCCAGCTGGGCGTCTCGACTTCGATTCCGAAGGCCTATTATTACTCACCAACAACGGCAAACTTCAGCAACGCATTGCACACCCGAGCTTTAAGCTATTAAAAACCTACTGGGTGCAAGTTGAAGGTGAGATTGACCACAATGCGCTAGAAAAATTACGAGCCGGCGTAGAATTAAAAGATGGTTACGCGAGAGCCCAAAAAGTGTCGCATTTCGAGCCGCCGCACACTCTTTGGGCTCGACAACCGCCCATAAGAGTGCGCCGCAATATTGCCGCCCCTTGGATTTCCCTGAGCATAAACGAAGGCCGCAACCGGCAAGTGCGGCGCATGACAGCAGCCGTAGGCTTTCCCACCCTGCGCTTAATTCGCTATGCCATTGGCCATTGGACTTTGGGCGAGCTCAGCCCCGGTGAATTTATCACCGATAAAATCAACCTGCCAAGCTGAGTCATTACCAAACTTAGTCGCTACCAAACTTAGTCACTGACAAATTTAGTCACTGACAAACTAAGTCACTACCAAGCTGAATCACTGCCCAAAAAGACTACCTGCACAACAAGACAACCTAACCCAGGGCAAAAAAGCCGCCCCCAAGGAATCTAGCCGTTGCGCTTGTCCGATTACATTCACAACCCGCCTGAAATAAGAAACTGTAAACCTAAATAAATCAGTTGGATCGTAGCGAGGGCGTTCAAGGGGCTGAAATTAGAGTGAATTTTTTAACTTTTGTGGCAAATTCATAGTCACCTTATGGGTGCAGCCGCAAAATTGAAAAAACGCTTTAATTTCAGTTCATTGGGCGTCCGCAGTAGATTCAACTGATTAATTTAGGTTTAAACAGCGCGTTTAAAAAAGAAGCTTTGAATAAGCGGCTTTAAAGTAAACCGATTGAAACAGCAAGCATACATTCTATGTTGCTGCTGAGTACCAGCGAATACACAACGGCAAACGCATAGAATAGCGGCATCACTAGCATGCGCAAACTCGAGAGTCACCGCGCGCCGCCAAGACAATGGATTTATATAGGGATACCCAGGCGGCAAACGCTAGTGCATAACACAAGGGGTTTGCCCTGCGCAGCAAAGCGGTTGCAGGCGAAAAATTAATGCAAGTTTAGGGTTTATACTGTACTGCTTGGCTTTATTGTAATAACACAGCGGCAATTAACAGTAATAATCAGCATCTATAAATTAAAAACAGAGGGCAAGGCAAATGTGGCACCCGCATGTAACAGTGGCAACGGTGGTTGAAAAACAAGGTCGATTTTTAGTTGTCAAAGAAGAATGCCTCGACGAGACCGTATACAATCAACCCGCCGGACACCTCGACCCCAACGAAAGCCTAATTGACGCCGCCATTAGAGAAACCCGCGAAGAAACCGCGTGGGAGGTTAAAATCAATTATCTTATCGGCGTGCAGCACTACCATTCCACAGCGAATCAAATTACCTATATTCGCTTTAGCTTCAATGCCTCCCCGTTAAAGTTTCACAGCGAGCAAGCATTGGACACTGGCATTATTTGTGCTGAATGGAAAACTTTAGCGGAACTGGAAGCCTTGGAACTACAACTGCGCAGCCCAATGGTGCTGGGCGATATTAAGCAGTATCTCCAGGGGAAACGTTACCCGCTGGAGCTACTCAACACCGTAGACCGTTAACTTGTTTACTACAAATAATTGGCATGCAGGTCAACAGTCCATAACGAAATTTGATTACACTTCAAGTCTCTACCGTATTACACCCTAAGCGCTAACCAGGAGTGGACCATGAGCATCAAAAAGAAATATTTAAAATCAAAACCCATTTGTAAAGTAAAATTTATTGCACCCGACCCCATTGTTACCGGAGCAAAGTCGATTTGCTTGGCAGGCGATTTTAACGGTTGGGATTTAAACGTAACAAAATTGCGCAAGCAGCGCGATGGTAGTTACGCCACCACCCTAGACCTGGCGCCAGGCGCAGAGTACGGCTACCGCTTTGTTATCGATGGCCAGCGCTGGGAAAACGATTATAGCGCCGACAAATACAAACCCACCGGCGTTTGCATGGAAGAAAATTCAGTCGTTGTGGTTTAAGCCAAGGTTTAGCTGAGGTATAGTTGCGCTTCAATCGTACAGCGCAGCCAACGCCCATTTTGACTCACTACGCCCCAGCCATTAAAGATGTGCCGCGCAAAGCCGGTAATATGCAAGGCCAGCGCAATCAATTATGGGGAGCTTGGGGCAAATTATTCGGGTAAGGCATTGGGGTAAGGCAGAAAAAACGCCCACAAAACAAAGCATTCACATCGGGATTCTTTCTCAGGTTTATTAACGTATAAATAAAGCCGCTTTTTGTACTGTTACAACAGCTATTTGCGCCGCATCATCGTTAGGCTTAATTGTGCTTGATTGCTAAAGTGCTTAAAGCTCTCAAACTGATCGGTAGTGATCTTGCCACCAAAGGTCCAGCGATCGGCATAAAACATGGCGGCCTTGCGCTGTTCTATTTGCAACACCGAAATAACACTGGGGATTCTGCCCAGCACACGCACCACATCATCGGGGTACAGGTTTTTCTGGTTGGCGACCTTGTCGGCGTCGTACCATTTGGGCAGTGGGTTCTCACAAGCGTGGGTAAAAATGCTTTCGCTGTAGGGGCCAATATCAAATAAAAATTGTGATCGCCAGTGTTCCGTATGTTCCCCCAGTACATATTTCGCTTTTAACTTGCGCCCTTGAATTAGGGCAATGGCTACGCGCTCCAAACCAATACCGCGATGCATACCCTCAATCACCATTTGAAACAAGGTATTCACGTTGATGTTGTCGCTGGCGGTAGCAGACAATTCGCGCAATAAAGTTAGCTGCAAATGAGTATCACCTTTCATAATTTTATTAGGCGGTTTGCGGCGCTGTTTGGTATCCACGCGTATGCTTGAAGGAATTAACGGGCACAGCTCGGAAACCCCGTAATTTAAGGCCACCTGCGCCGCTTCATCGGCGCTCACTTTAATTTGGTTAATGGCATCGTCTACCTCCAAATTTAACAGTGTGGCCACCTCGCCCACCACTTTTTGCACCTGGGGGCTATCCCAGCCATAAAGCGCCGCGCGACTGAGGCGCTCACCGGTAATGACCGCTTTAACTTTCTCAGAAGGGTTTTCCTCGGGATAAAGCGCGCTTTCCAGGGTTTCGCCTAACTTCCAGTGCTTCGCTAACTCCCGCGTAATGGCTTTAAAGGAGGTGCCCAACACCTCTTCTATTGCCGCTTTACGGGTAGCGGGGTTATCGCTCATTAAAGCTTCATTTTTGGGGTCCAATTCTTCCGTAGACCAAAATGCCATTTCCCCTAAATTAAACAACAAGGCGGCAATAAACACCTCCTCCCCTGCCTGGGCGTCTAATTTAGATACTAAGCGACGCGCCTGTGTAGCACCGTGAAAACCCTGAGCCATTAACTTTAATAAATGCTCTTTCGGCTTGCCATCCATAAGGGAGTCGATCACCAACACCGATATACAAATAGCGCGCATACCCTTTAAGCCAATAAGCACAATGGCGCGGCTAACCGTATTAATAGTTTGGCGAGAATAGTTGTACTGCACACTATTGGCTATGCGCAATACATGAGATGTTAGGTGAGGGTCACGCAGAATCACTTCAGCCAGTTGATTGGTATCGGCTTCCGCATCCCCGGTAATTTTATTCAACTCGCTAATCACATCGCCCAACACTGGCATGTTTTGCTTGCTGAGTTTGCTAACCCAAGATTGCAGGTTTGGCTTCACAAAAGCGCCTCTTAGTCATTAAACCACCATTCACTAAGTGTAGCGTTAAATACCGGCTCGCGAGCAGCTAAAACGGCGTTAAGCTCCGACCAGAAAACGCTGTACCACCCTTTGCGTTAAGGTTTCGCTATAGTGGTTTAACTTCCAGTGGCCGGGGCTCCAACCTTTTAAAAAACGGTGAAAATCCGCCCAGGCCACGTCGAACAGTAAACGCCACTGGCGCTCAACATCTTGGCCATTAATCCGTGGCTGATATTTTTCTAACGCGGGTACTAGGGTGCCAAAATAGTCGTCTAGCAGCGCCGCGTGCTGCTGCAAACACGCCGTATCGCTTAAACAGCTCCCCAAAAAATACACCACATCTTTCATACCACAGCCTCGGCCAACGTACTGAAAATCCACTGCCGCCACCCCGCTTGCGCCTGCTGTGGCTTTATTGGCAAAGCAAAAATTAGCCAGTTTTGCGTCACCGTGCACCAGGGTTTGATAAGGACACTGTTTTAACGCGGCATCAATTAAGCCTGCGGCCTGCTGCAGCGGCGCATCATCCAGCGCCGCCCACTCATCGGGGCGCGTATCTAAATGCCAGTAGGTACCGCACTGCCACAAGCCCTCCCCACGGTGTTGCAAAAATACCGCGTGAAAGTGTGCCAGCCAATGTAAACAGGCCTTAAGCTGAGACGCAGAAACCCGCTGCAGGGTTTTGCCAAAACCACTCTGTGCTAAATCGCTAAGCAATAGATAAATGTGAGAGTCGGCCTTTTCCACCGCCAAACAAGCCGGCACCGGGCACCACCGCGGACACAACTTCGCGTAGTGAGCATACCAATAGGTTTCCACCTCATAAGATCTCAGCTTGCGCTTATGGGATAAATCGCTGCGCCAACCTCGCGGGTGATCGGCCGGCTGAGGCAAACGAATATGCTTTAAAATAACACAACTATGCTCACACCCAGTCAAATACAAACGCAGAAGATCGCCGTAACCGCCCCACAGCGATTGAATGGGCTCGACGCGGGTAATGCGCGCAGTGGCGAATACCGAAGAAATAAAGTTTTCTAAACCCGCTGTGATGTTAGTTTGCATAAGTTGTTAAATATGTGGCTGCGTAAACCCTAAGTATGGCCGCAAAGCATACACCGCGCGCAAGCGCCCTATCAATAGTGGCACCGCCAAGCGCAATCCATACTTATGCTGCAATATTCACCACGGCATAGGAGAACCTCCATATTGCACTGGTAAAAACCAACAACCACCTGGTAGGTGTTAGCTTTCCCCAATTCGCCAAAACGTTAGGCGAACAGCTGCGCTTGCATGGCCCGCAAAACGATTTACAAGCGTTAGTGGCAGCCCCTTGGTTTAACGGGTTAACAGACTATTGCCAAATGGATGATATTCGCCCAACACCAGCCAGTGTGCAATACCGTACAGTGCGACGGGTGCAAACTAAAAGCGCCGCCAATAAGCGCAAACGCTCTGTGGCCAAAGGCTGGCTAAACACTGAAGAAGCAATGGCGAAAATTCCCGCTACTGCGCAACGTAGTTTAACACTGCCTTACCTGCAGCTTAACAGCGGCTCTACGGGGCAGCATATGCGAATATTTATAGAACATGGCCCCTTGCAAAGCGAACCCAGCAGTGGCCGGTTTAACACCTATGGGCTAAGCAGCACTGCTACCATTCCCTGGTTTTAAGCAGTGTTTCGTTTTTATTTAAGCGGGCCAATGATGTTCACGTATTTTTTATAATAACAATTTCCGCTATGGCTTGTTTAGGCTTAGCGCTTGTTTAGGCATAGCAATAGCGGAGCTTTAGAACTCATATCTCAAAGAAGCGAAAACACTGGCACCCACAGGTTATTGCCGCAGAGCATCAATTCTCTCTTGCAATGGCGGGTGAGTGGCAAAGGCTGCCAAAACTCTTTCAGAAAACCCCGAGGAAATACCAAAGGCCGTGAGCGTATCGGGCATTTGATTCGGCACCCGAGCCTCGCTTTCCGCTTTTAAGCGCTGCAGCGCTTGAATCATGGATGTGCGATCGGCAAATTGCGCGCCCGCAGCATCTGCGCGATATTCGCGGTAGCGAGAAAACCAAGCCACAATCATATTCGCAAGGAAGGCCAATACCAGTTCGGCGACAAAAGTAACAATGTAAAACCCAATGCCGTGGCCGCGCTCAGTTTTAAAAATAACGCGGTCTACGGTGTGCCCAATAATGCGTGCAAAAAACATAACAAATGTATTAATAACACCTTGAACCAGTGCCAGGGTTACCATATCGCCATTGGCCACATGGCCAATTTCGTGGGCGAGTACGGCGCGCACTTCCGGTTTTGGAAAACGCCGTAATAAACCCGCGCTAACCGCCACCAGCGCTGCATTTTTATTCCAACCAGTGGCAAAAGCATTGGATTGCTCCGCCGGGAAGATACCCACCTCGGGCATTTTAATATTGGCTTTTTCCGCCAGCTGACCAACAGTTTGCAACAACCATTGTTCTTCGGCATTTCTCGGTGTTTCTACAATATAGGTATTGGTAAATTGCTTGGCAGTCCATTTTGAAATAAATAGAGAAATTAAGGCACCGCTAAAGCCAAAAACAGCACAAAATATAAGTAACGACGGCAAGTTAAGGCCGCTGCCGCTGTTATCGAGGTAGCTACCTACCCCGAGTATGTTTAAGGTAATACTAGCAATAACAATAACCGCTAAATTTGTAACAAGAAAAAGGCCAATTCTTTTCATAATATGTTCTCTAATTCAAGTCGCTAAACTCTAACTCTTAACATCTACTTTCACAATTGTAACGCTGGTAACACGGCTTACTGCAGGTATGTAACCATAAACGACCGCCCTTCTATACACTTAGCGTTTGAGATTTGGGTGTTAGTAGCGCGTCAATTAAGGTTCTTGGCAAGGCGGTACTCACGGGTATGTGAGGTATTAGGGCAATGCAGGAGCAATTGCCGAGACAACGCACAATAGCCATTCTATTGAGGACGGAGCAACTGTGCCAAGCAACTATTATCTACCCGCCAACATTAGCACATCTAGGTCGCATTTCAGCGAAGCCTTAGCGGCTTGCGCGCGCCAGAAACACACTTTAGGGGCCGAAAACCGAATTTGCGACCCGTCTTTTAGCTAAGAGCAACGCCGCTTCGGTAATAGAAGGCACATCGCCGCTCGCCAGCTTTAAGCAGCAATGCGGCGTGATAGGCATGAAGCCAAGCTTCGGCCAGATTCCAACACCGAGGCCCGGCTGCCGGGCTTTAAACCAAGCCAGAAAACTGCCGCTGCTCGGTCCAGAACCTTCGTTACATACATGGCAGCCAGGGAGGAAGTAGCTGGCCTGGAGCGAGTAAGAGCGGCCAACGCGTGCGGTTTACGCATTTAACGACCAGTCATTGGCGCCAGTCACGGCCCTTATTCTCAAAAAATTAAGCTTTGGTTGTAACGCTGGTGTATTGCGGGGTATATACCCACAGCGATTGAAATGTAGGCCTTATTGGCGGGCCCCTAGGTGCTTTTAGCGGTGTTGCTCCGCCTTAATATAGAATGGCTATTCTGGATTGTCTCGGCAACTGCTCCTCGGTAATTGCTCCTGCATTACCCTAATAAGCTACATCCTTGTAGCGATGCGTTGCTCTAATACCTCACTATTGTAGATACTGATGAAAGCACCCAGTTATTTTAACAGTTCGGGAAACAGGTATTATTGGTAAAGATGGCGAGAGGCTTCACTGCC
>JAHQVY010000238.1 GCA_019634095.1 Cellvibrionaceae bacterium | reverse complement strand
ATTTTTGCAACCACGCCGGCACCAACTGTGCGGCCACCTTCGCGAATCGCAAAACGCAAACCGTCTTCCATCGCCACCGGGCAAATCAAGGTCACAGTCATTTGCACATTATCTCCTGGCATCACCATCTCAACGCCTTCTGGCAATTCACAGGCACCTGTTACATCGGTGGTACGGAAATAAAACTGCGGGCGATAACCCTTAAAGAATGGCGTATGACGGCCACCTTCATCTTTTGACAACACATACACTTCACAAGTGAACTTGGTGTGCGGGTTGATAGAACCCGGCACAGACAACACCTGACCCCGCTCCACTTCGTCGCGCTTAGTACCCCGCAACAGAACACCCACGTTTTCACCGGCACGGCCTTCGTCCAGCAATTTACGGAACATCTCTACACCGGTGCAGGTGGTTTTGCTGGTATCTTTAATACCCACAATTTCAATTTCTTCACCCACTTTCACAACGCCACGCTCAACACGACCGGTAACCACCGTGCCGCGACCAGAGATCGAGAACACGTCTTCGATCGGCATCAAGAAGGGCTGGTCGATAGCGCGCTCTGGCTCCGGGATGTAATCGTCCAGGGTTTCAACCAAGGTTTTTACCGCCGTGGTACCCATTTCGTTATTGTCTTCGCCGTTTAGCGCCATCAGCGCCGAACCGGTAATAATCGGCGTGTCGTCGCCGGGGAACTCATAGGCCGACAACAACTCACGCACTTCCATTTCAACCAGTTCCAACAACTCTTCATCGTCAACCATGTCCGCTTTGTTCAGGAACACAACGATGTAAGGCACACCCACCTGCCGCGACAGCAGAATGTGCTCGCGGGTTTGCGGCATCGGGCCGTCGGCTGCGGAACACACCAAAATGGCCCCATCCATCTGCGCCGCACCCGTGATCATGTTTTTCACGTAGTCCGCATGCCCCGGGCAATCCACATGAGCGTAGTGACGATTGGGAGAATGATACTCAACGTGGGCAGTGGAGATGGTAATACCGCGCTCACGCTCTTCTGGCGCATTGTCGATACCTTCAAAGGCTACCGCATCGCCACCCCAAACTTCCGCACAAACGCGGGTTAGGGCTGCTGTCAGCGTGGTTTTACCATGGTCGACGTGGCCAATTGTGCCAACGTTAATATGGGGTTTACTGCGTTCAAACTTTTCTTTTGCCACTTTTATGATCCTCTAAATTCAATTTTTCGAATTCAATCTATTAATCTTCGGAAGAAGACGTATTCTTAGCGATAATTTCTTGCGCTATATTATTTGGAGCCTCTGAGTATTGCTCAAACTCCATAGTGAAGGTTGCTCGACCCTGAGTCGCAGAACGCAAGTCAGTTGCATATCCAAACATTTCAGCTAGAGGAACTTGCGCAGTTACCACTTTTCCGGACACATTTTCGTCCATGCCCTGAATCAAACCGCGACGTCGGTTCAAATCCCCAACAACATCGCCCATGTTTTCTTCCGGAGTGACAACCTCAACTTTCATAACCGGCTCGAGCAGTACCGCCCCGCCTTCCGATGCCAGTTTTTTAGTTGCCATAGAAGCCGCAATTTTAAAGGCCATTTCGTTGGAGTCAACATCGTGATATGAACCATCGTAAATTGTGGCTTTCAAACCCAGCAGCGGATAACCGGCCACAACGCCGTTTTTCATCTGCTCGGAAATACCTTTCTCCACCGCGGGGATATACTCTTTAGGCACCACACCGCCAACAATTTCATTAACAAATTCCAAACCTTCTGCGTTTTGATCTTCAGCGGGCTCGAATTTAATCCACACGTGGCCATATTGACCGCGACCGCCGGACTGACGCACAAACTTGCCTTCAATATCGTTAATTTTGGTAATGCGCTCGCGATAGGCAACCTGAGGCTTACCAATATTGGCTTCGACATTAAACTCGCGACGCATGCGATCAACGAGAATATCCAAGTGCAATTCACCCATGCCGGAAATAATCGTCTGTCCGGTTTCCTCGTCAGTTTTAACGCGGAAGGAAGGATCTTCCTGAGCCAGCTTGCCCAGGGCAATGCCCATTTTCTCCTGGTCGGCTTTAGACTTCGGCTCTACGGCCACAGAAATCACCGGCTCTGGGAACTCCATGCGCTCAAGTACAATTTTTGAGTTTTCCGCACATAAAGTATCGCCGGTGGTCACATCTTTTAAACCGATTGCTGCGGCGATATCCCCAGCTAGCACTTCTTTAATTTCTTCGCGACTGTTAGCGTGCATTTGTACCATACGCCCCACCCGCTCTTTCTTCATTTTCACCGAGTTGTAAACCCCAGTGCCGCTTTCCAACTTACCGGAATAAACGCGGAAGAAGGTTAGTGTGCCAACGAAGGGGTCGGTGGCGATTTTAAAAGCCAGAGCGGAAAACGGCGCGTTGTCGTCGGCATCGCGTGTGGCAACCGTTTCACCATCGTCCAAGGTACCTTCGATGGCCTTCACTTCAGTAGGCGCGGGGAGGTATTCAATCACCGCGTCGAGTACCGCTTGTACACCTTTGTTTTTAAAAGCTGAACCACCGAGCACCGGCACAATTTCGTTGGCCAGGGTACGCGTGCGAATTCCCAGTTTAATTTCGTCTTCGGTGAGTTCGCCACCTTCCAGGTACTTGTTCATTAATTCTTCGTTGGCTTCGGCCGCCGCCTCAACCATATATTCGTGCATTTCTTGGCACTCATCTAACAACTCTGCAGGGATATCTTCATAGGTGAAACTGGCACCCATATCGCCTTCGCTCCAGATGATAGCCTTCATTTTCACAAGGTCCACCACGCCTTTAAACTCGTCCTCGGCACCAATGGTCATTTGCAGTGGCACCGCATTGGCTTTCAAACGCTCGCCCAGTTGTTCCACAACGCGGCGGAAATTGGCACCGGCGCGGTCCATTTTATTGACGAAAACCATGCGCGGTACTTCGTACTTGTTGGCTTGCCGCCAAACCGTTTCGGTTTGTGGCTGCACGCCAGAAGAGCCGCACAACACCACGACAGCACCGTCGAGCACACGCAGCGAACGCTCCACCTCGATGGTGAAGTCAACGTGCCCCGGAGTATCGATAATATTGACTCGATGCTGATCAAACTGCTGCCCCATACCGGACCAGAAACAGGTGGTGGCAGCAGAAGTTATGGTAATACCTCGCTCCTGCTCCTGCTCCATCCAGTCCATCGTGGCGGCACCGTCATGCACCTCACCAATTTTGTGAGAGATCCCAGTATAAAAAAGTACGCGCTCTGTAGTTGTTGTCTTACCAGCGTCAACGTGAGCGCAAATACCAATGTTTCGATATCGCGCAATAGGAGTTTTACGTGCCACAGCTGTTTCCCCGGTTACGGTTTAGTTCGAGTCAATCGAATGGTTGAATAAAAATTTGATTTGCAAAACCACAGTCAAAAACAGCAAAAGAACGCCGGCACGGCTAACTTACTATTGCATTTTTAAGGTGATTCAGAAAACAACGAAATCCCAGATGGGCAGACCGCTGCAAACAGGATCTACCCGGTCTTTCAGCAGCAGTCGAGAACGTACAAGGATAGGAGCCGAGAAGGCCGCTGAAAGTAAATACTTAAAAGCGAAAGTGTGAGAACGCTTTGTTGGCGTCCGCCATACGGTGAACATCTTCGCGTTTCTTAACGGCTGCGCCTTTATTCTGCGAGGCATCCAGAAGCTCGCCCGCCAAGCGTTGGCGCATCGATTTCTCGCCGCGCCCGCGAGAGTATTCCACCAGCCAGCGCATGGCCAGGGCTTCGCGCCGCGAAGGGCGAACCTCAACCGGCACTTGGTATGTTGCACCACCCACACGGCGAGACTTCACCTCTACCATCGGGGCAATATTGTCCAAAGCTTCCACGAATACTTCCAAGGGGTCTTTGCTGGCTTTCTCTTTTACGATATCCAGGGCGCCGTAAACTATTTTTTCAGCGACGGATTTCTTGCCGCTGATCATTACGTGGTTCATAAACTTGGCCAAGGTTTTATTGCCGAATTTTGGGTCTGGCAATACTTCGCGCTTGGCGACAACTCTTCTTCTAGGCATTTTTGTTACCTTAATTCAAATATTCAGGATTATCCGAGACGCGAAGTATTCCGGCTCGGCCTTACTGGTTCCACCAGAAAACACTTATTTAGGACGTTTGGCACCGTATTTAGAACGGGCCTGTTTGCGTCCGCTAACACCTGAGGTATCGAGAGAACCGCGCACTGTGTGATAGCGCACACCCGGCAAATCTTTAACACGACCGCCACGGATAAGTACCACGCTGTGCTCTTGCAGATTGTGCCCTTCCCCGCCGATGTACGAGGTCACTTCAAAACCGTTGGTCAAACGTACCCGGCAAACTTTACGCAGTGCTGAGTTCGGTTTTTTTGGTGTAGTCGTATAAACGCGAGTACAAACACCCCGGCGCTGAGGGCAAGCCTGCAATGCAGGGACGTCGCTCTTCTGAACCTTGCGTTTTCTCGGCTTACGAACCAATTGATTGATCGTTGCCATGAAAATTACTCCAAAGGCCTGACAGCCTTCATTGAAAATTGCTTATTAAAAAATACGGGTTGACACCCGAAGATATAAAACGGGTGGCGCATTGTAATGACACCACCCGACACCGTCAACAACCTATAATCAGGTTATTAAATGCTCGCTATTATGCGGACTCGCGCTGCGCTTACTTAACCTGATTTCAGGGCTTCGGTTAAGGCTGCTTCGACCTCCGCCGCACTCACGCCTTCGCTAACCACTTCACCAGTTTCACGCTTGCGACGACGCTCTGCATGGTAAGCCAAGCCAGTTCCCGCCGGAATCAGGCGGCCCACCACGACGTTTTCTTTCAAGCCCCGCAAGTTGTCGACCTTGCCAGTAACCGCCGCTTCGGTAAGAACGCGGGTAGTTTCCTGGAACGAGGCAGCAGAAATAAACGATTCCGTTGCCAATGACGCTTTGGTGATACCTAGCAGCAGGCGTTCATACTGTGCCGGTTGCCGGGAATTAGCTCGCAGATTCTCGTTGGCCATAAGAATTTGCTGGTACTCTACCTGCTCGCCTTTAACATATTCAGAATCGCCCATGGCTGTGACTTCCACCTTGCGCAGCATCTGACGCACAATGACTTCAATGTGCTTATCGTTAATTTTTACCCCCTGTAAACGATACACGTCTTGTATTTCGTTGGTGATATAACGAGCCAAAGCTTCAACCCCTTTGAGGCGCAGAATATCGTGAGGGTTACTCGGCCCGTCGGACACCACTTCGCCCTTGGCCACCGTTTCCCCCTCAAACACCGTCAGCTGACGGTGTTTGGGAATCAGCACTTCATAATGGGTGGAACCGTCGGCCAGAGTCTCCCCGCCCACCGGCGTAATGACTAGGCGGCGTTTGCCCTTGGTTTCCTTGCCAAAGGACACGGTACCGGAAATCTCTGCCAGAATAGACGGCTCTTTCGGTTTGCGCGCCTCAAACAAATCGGCAACCCGAGGCAGACCACCGGTGATATCACGCGTTTTCGAGCCCTCTTGAGGAATCCGCGCAATCACCTCACCCACCCCAATTTCATCACCGTCTCTAAGGCTTAAAATTGCCTTGGCAGGTAACATGTAGTGAGCCGGCTGATTTGAATTGGCCAGGGTCAATTCATTGCCCTGGGCATCCACCAAGGTCACCGCAGGTTTTAAATCTTTACCCGCTGAGGGACGCTCCGCGGGGTCAATCACTTCGATAGAAGACAGGCCAGTTAATTCATCGGTCTGCCTGCGAATAGACAACCCCTCCTCCATGCCGGTCAAGGCTACCCGTCCTGCCACCTCGGTAATAATCGGGTGAGTGTGCGGGTCCCATTTCGCGACCACGGCACCACCTTTAACCTGTTCATCATCCTTAGTGGAAATCACCGCGCCGTAGGGAATCTTGTAGCGCTCGCGCTCGCGACCGGTGGCATCGGCAACCGCCAGCTCACCGGAGCGAGATACCGCGACCAATGCGCCGCTGGAACGCATCACCGTTTTCATGTTGTGCAAGCGAGCCTGCCCGTCTTGCTTCACTACCACGCTATCGGTTGCAGATGCTCGGCTGGCCGCACCGCCGATGTGGAAGGTACGCATGGTAAGCTGAGTACCGGGTTCACCGATAGATTGCGCCGCGATAACACCCACCGCTTCACCCACGTTGGCGCGGTGGCCACGAGCCAGATCGCGACCGTAACACTGGGCGCAAATACCGAAGTGGGCTTCACAACTAATGGCCGAACGCACGCAGACTTCATCGATAGCCATGGCTTCAACACGCTCAATCCACTTCTCGTCGATCATGGTACCGGCCGGAATTAAAATTTCGTCGGAACCGGGGCGAACCACATCCCGTGCAACCACTCGCCCCAGGATACGATCACCTAGAGACTCGATAACGTCACCGCCCTCGATAACCGGGGTCATCATTAGGCCCTGGTCGGTATTGCAGTCGATGGTCGTGATCACCACGTCCTGCGCCACATCCACTAAGCGCCGCGTGAGATAACCGGAGTTCGCCGTTTTCAGTGCGGTATCGGCCAAACCTTTACGTGCCCCGTGGGTGGAAATAAAGTACTGCAATACATTCAAGCCTTCACGGAAATTAGCCGTGATGGGGGTTTCGATAATCGAGCCATCTGGACGCGCCATCAAACCGCGCATCCCGGCAAGCTGACGGATCTGCGCCGGTGAACCACGCGCGCCGGAGTCGGCATACATAAACACCGAGTTGAACGAGGCTTGCAGCTCTTCCTCACCTTTCTTATTGCTCACCGCCTCTTTTGAAATACCTTCCATCATCGACTTAGCCACCAAATCGTTGGCGCGCGACCAAATATCGATAACTTTGTTGTATTTCTCGCCCTGGGTAACCAAACCCGAGGCGTACTGGCTCTCGATTTCCATCACCTCAGCTTCTGCACTGCTAATAATTTCCGCTTTGCTCGCGGGAATTTCAAAATCGTTAACCCCGATGGAAGCACCCGACTTGGTACTGAAATCGTAGCCGGTATACATCAAACGGTCGGCAAAGATCACCGTGGACTTCAAGCCCACCACGCGATAACAGTAATTAATTAACGCGGAAATGGCCTTTTTCACCATCGGCTTGTTGAACATGTCAAAGGGCATGCCCTTGGGGGCAATTTCCCACAGTAGCACCCGCCCTACAGTGGTTTCCTCGAGGGAGTAATTGGCTTGCCTTTCACCGTCCTCGCGAATGATCACTTCGCTAATGCGCACTTTAATACGCGCTTGCAAGCCCACTTGTTTGGCGTAAAAAGCGCGAGAAACTTCAGTGGAATCGGTAAACACCATGCCCTCGCCCGGATCGTTAACCCGTTCGCGAGTCATCCAATACAGGCCCAAAACCACATCTTGTGACGGCACGATAATCGGTTCACCAGAAGCCGGCGACAAAATATTGTTGGTCGACATCATCAAGGCGCGCGCTTCGAGCTGAGCTTCGATGGTTAGCGGCACGTGCACCGCCATTTGGTCTCCGTCGAAGTCTGCGTTGTAGGCGGCGCAAACCAAGGGGTGCAGCTGAATCGCTTTACCTTCAATT
>JAHQVY010000237.1 GCA_019634095.1 Cellvibrionaceae bacterium | reverse complement strand
CTTTAATTTCAGTTCATTGGGCGTCCGCAGTAGATTCAACTGATTAATTTAGGTTTAAAAACCATGTCGACGCCTGGGCAAGACAAGGCTGGCGTTTAGGCAATCATAACTACCAAGTCATAACTACCAAGTCATGGCAACAGAAGGCTGGCAAAGCAGCGGCTCTTCGAATGTCAGCGTCTGGTCGCAATAAACTCGCAGGCTAATCTAGGTAGGTTTCAGTAAGCATTAATCATCCCCCCAAGGACCTGGATGATTAATGCAACGCAAAACTGTTTAATCCCTATAGGGGTCGAGCGTAATAATGTCGCCCTGGGCATCGTGCTGAATTTCCGCCATTTTAATGGATCGCAAATGGGTAACTCCACCCGATAAACTGGAGTCGTGGTAAAACAAATACCATCGACCTGCAAACTCGCAAATAGAGTGATGAGTTGTCCAACCCACCACCGGATTTAAAATACGGCCACGATACATAAAGGGGCCATAAGGGTTATCACCGGTAGCGTAGCAGAGAAAATGGGTGTTTCCCGTAGAGTAAGAAAAATAATATTTTCCCTGGAATTTATGTACCCAAGAGGCTTCAAAAAAGCGGCGTTCGTGATCCCCCGCTAACAGTGGCCGCCCCTGCTGGTCGAGGATAGTTATTTCTCTCGGCGGTTCCGCAAATTCGAGCATATCTTCACGCATACGCGCTACTATGGGCCCCAAAGCGGGTTTATCGATGGCGGGTTCAACGCTGCTGGCATCATAATGGTTGGCGCGGTAATGCTGCAGCTGGCCACCCCAAATACCGCCGAAATACATGTAGTATTCACCGTCGCCATCTTCAAATACCGCGGGGTCAATCGAGTAGCTACCGCGAATCGCCTCCGGCTCAGCGACAAAGGGTCCGGTGGGCGAATCGGAAACCGCGACACCGATTTGGAAAATGTCATTGGCACGCTTAGCCGGAAAATATAAATAGTATTTGCCATTTTTGTGAGCGGCATCCGGCGCCCACATCTGTCGCTGCGCCCAAGGAACATTCTTCACATGTAGCGCCACACCGTGATCTACCGCTTCGGCATGTGGCGAATCCATTGAAATAACATGATAGTCCTCCATCCCAAAATGATCGCCATTGTCGTTAAACGGAATGCCGGCATCAATATCGTGAGAGGGGTAAATATAAATTTTCCCATCAAACACATGCGCCGAAGGATCGGCGGTATAAATGTGCTTCACCAAGGGCTGAGAAATCGCTTTGGCGTGGATTTCTTCATAGTCTAACTCGAGATATTCATCATCAGCCATTAAAAGTTTACCTTTAAAATTATTGAGACTTGCGGCGAGCAGCAAGCTCGTTTTCTATGGTTATTTCCATTTTTTTGTTGATCTTGTAAAAAACCAACAAGGCAGCGGCAACAAAAAAGGGAATAGAAGCGTAAACACTCATTGCCAATTTGATGCCCTGTACAGCTGAATCACTCTGTAACGCGGAAGTGCCATCGTAACCGTAAGCGTCGAGTATCACCGCCGCTATGGTTGAACCGATAGTTAGGCCTCCTTTTAAGCCTAAAATCATTGCGGAAAATATAATGGCGGTTGCCCGACGATTATTTTTCCATTCAGAATAGTCTGCAACATCGGCAATCATCGCCCACAACAAAGGAATGGTTATGCCATACAGTAAACCGTGTAAAATTTGCGATAGAAACATTGCGCCAATCGCATCGGGTGCAAACACCACAAAAGCGAGCACAAACAGTGTTGATAGCGCGAGAAATAAGCTAAAAATATTGCGCTTGCCAAATCGATCTGCCAACGGTTTCGACAAGGCAATGCCAACAATCATAAAAAGAATACCGCCACCGTTAAATAAGCCAAACCCGGAAGCAGCGGCTGCTTCTGGCCAGGCAAATTGGAAACCCATCCCGCCAAAGAACACCGTTAAAACAGCGATAAATCCGTTAAAACCCACTGCGTCGAGAAAGCTGGACAAAGCAGCTTCATCGACATAATTATTAAAGTAATAAATGTACATGCCGCCTTTTAGCGCCAAGGTAACGAAAACCAAAATCACTACCGCAAGCATAATTACCCAAGGGACATTGCCCAGCAAATCGCGAACATCGTCGCGAATACTCGACTCACTGTCTTTGGCAACTTGCACCCGCTCTCGCGTACTGAGAAAAGTGAGGACAAAACAAATGACACCGGCGATGGCGAACACCAACATCACGGTTTCAAAACCCGCCGCTTTATCACCGTCACCCACCATCAAAATTATTGGGTAAAGCAGTACCTGAATAATAAATTGGGCAACCATCACCGCCACAAATCGGTAGGCAGACAAACTATTGCGCTCGGCCATATTTCCGGTAAGCACGCCACTGAGCGATGCGTAGGGCAGGTTATTAGCGGTATAGAGAACAACCAGCAGCAGATAAGTGCCGAAGGCGTAAATCAACTTACCGGAGTCACTGAAATTGGGTGTACTAAAAGTAAGAAAAATACCCACCGCAAAGGGTATGGCTGTCCAAAGTACCCAAGGGCGATACTTCCCCCAGCGGGTGTTGGTTCTGTCGGCGATGGCTCCCATAATTGGAGCAAAAATGACACCGCCAATAATTCCGCACCAAAAGATCACTGACTGAGCAGCGTTATTACTTAATTTGTAGACGTCGGTGTAAAAAAAAACTATGTAAGTCACAAGGGTTTGAAACACTAAATTAGCGGCCAAATCGCCCAAGCTATAGCCCACTTTCTCTTTAATCGAAAGCTTACCTGTAACCGTATTCATAAGAAATTATTCGCTTTTTTATTAGGATTATTCCGACCGTTAGACCTTTTATCGCCTAGACAATACCAAGCATTACGAGTGCAGTCAAAACTTATGTCAGATTGACTACATTACTGTCACTTCGGTGCAAAAGATAGCATTAGAATCAGGTTTTTTAGAGCAAAAAACGGATAGACCGAAAAATAAACAGCTCGGTTAGCGGGGGAAAGGGGAATCACAATAGCCATAAATTATTGATATAGGGTTAAATTTAAACCGCTTATTTTTAAACATCGACCACTGTGCTCGTGCGAGTTACTGAGCGGAAGAATGCAGCGTTGAACCTTAAAAAGACGCTTAAAAAATCCATTGAATCGTAGCGAGGGCGTCCACATTCGCTGTCACACGGCGGGAACCGCCACAAAAATAAAAACCGCATTGAGTTATATGCATCAGGTATCCATAGCAGATTCAAGGAAATTTTTACCGCGCAGAAGCCCAGCGGCTAGCCAGTGATGTGCAAAGGCGCACTGGCGGCCGAGTTTAGGGCGCTGTGGCACCCTTGGTTTTTACCCAAATGGCATCTTGATCGAGTGAATTATGCGAGATAATCTTCGCGGCTAAATCGGTTCTGTCGTAGCCGGAAACTTCAAACAGTAGCTCCAGACTATCGGCAAACGATAAGTTTGGCTGCTCATCGAGTAGCTGCTGGTCTATGGCTGCAAGTGACTCTGGATCGCCAATATTTTTAATTATTTGAATAACCGCAGTATCGGAAAAACCGGACACAATTAATATGGTATTGCCGCTCGGGCCCTTAAACTTGCCCAGTAAGCCGTAGTCGATATGCTCTTGCTTTGCATCGCCGAAAAAGTAATACGCCTTATTGTTATCGCGTTTAATCAGGCGATTATTATCGTCGGACAAGCGGTAGCGGGAGCCCTGGAAATAGTGGCTCAAAGAGCCCAGGGTTTTGTAGAGCCCAACAAAAATAATATTGTAGTCGCTCAGATCTTGTGGGCTGAGTTGCGATGCAAGCTTAACCGACACCGCTTGACTACCGGACACCAGCGGTATCAGGTGCCCCATCGCAACGACATTGCTTTTAATAATCAAGGGGCTGCGATTCTCAAAGGTTTTATCACGCTTCGCGGGAAACTCCCGCAAATACGCTTCAAAGTCTTGCTGGTTGTTAATATCCCTATCGCGAATGGTGCGTGTTTTTCCTGTCTCGTCATCGGTTTCCTTAAACACAAAGAAATCGCCATGCACAATTAATAGTGGTCTATCGGCACTCAACAAGCTCCGCCACAGGATATGTTGTTGCGGCCGGATGACACGCTTACCCGAGCTTGCTGGCTCGAGCTCGGCGCTGGGCGCAGACGGAGAAGCCGTTTTAAAATAGAGGTAGAGGTTGGCGCTCAGGGAAAGAAGCAGTGCAAAAACCGCTAACCAGAACCATTGCAAGCGACGCGGCGACGCGGTCGCTTTGCCACTGTCGGTTACCGACAGTGGCAGCGTATGGGCGGCAGTGCCTGCGTCGAGTTCGGTGTTGGTTACCAGCTCGGGTTTGTAACTGCCGCGAGGAATTTTGATTTGAAAGTCTTCTTGGTGCTGGCTCTCGCGATAGTACTTCTCCAGCTTTTTGCGCAGGTTCGACACGTAAACTCGCACACTAGCATCTTCATTTGCATCAAAGTCTTTATCGCGGTTAAAAATTTTCGTCGCAATATCGAACTCTTTCGGCGTAAACTGACCGCTGCCCTCCACACTGTTTTTCAGCTCGCAATCCACCAAAAAGGTTAACAGCCGCTTATAGGTTTGCGAGCGGCCAATGGCCTGACTGGCATTGATGCGTTCTACCTGAGCCAATACTTGTGCAGCATTAGCTTGCGTTATCTTGTTTTGCACCTCGCCTGTACCTATTTAAGCTCGTGTTCAATTTCGTCATTAGTTCCCTCCCAAAAAGCCGCAACAACATCGACGGCTGGGCCCCGTACCGAGTCAAGCTCTGCACGCGGTGGCAACAGGCGCTGGGCGCCCAAGCAAAAGCAGAGTTGACTCACGTCGAAATCACCTTTTCTCCCCGCTGTATATTGACTGCGAACGCCCTCCACTTCAATTTTTTCCGTAAAAATCACGAATTTACTGTAATTTAACCTGTTAATAACTCCAAAGCTGTTCAGCACTTGGGCAAGATGATCCTAAATAAATCAGTTGGATCGTAGCGAGGGCGTTCAAGGGGCTGAAATTAGAGTGAATTTTTTAACTTTTGAGGCAAATTCGTAGTCACTCTACAGCTGCAGCCGAAAAATTGAAAAAACGCTTTAATTTCAGTTCATTGGGCGTCCGCAGTAGATCCAACTGATTAATTTAGGATTATGGCCTTCGACCCGATCCTGCCCAAAAACCGCCTGGGTTTAAGTCGATGGTTATTCGACCACAACAACCCCCTCACCGCGCGGGTTTAGGTTAACCGCATTTGGCAAAATCACGACCCCGCCGGCAGTTTGCTGCAAACCGGGTTTCCTCTCTATGGCCTACCTTCCATCGGCTCGTGGGTCAACTACGGCCTCGGCACGGACAACAATAAGTTAGTCAGCAAGCTGCCCCGCTGTTAAAACGCTTTGCAAAACTGGAACGCATCTACGCTTGGCAAACGCCGCTAGAAACGCTCTACCCCAATGGCTTGGCCGCCACACAATAAAAACCCCCAGCACGAAACCATGCTGGGGGTTTGGGCCGCCTTGATAGCGCTTAGGGCCTAGCGGACAATTTCAATTTTTTGGAAAATGATATTGTCGTCCAAGCGCCATATTTTCAGTGTGCGCCGTCCTTTTTGCACCTTTCTAAAGTTTACGCTCACAACGTGATTATTGGATTTTGCGGCACTGACCCAGGCGCGTTCTTTATCGTTCTTCTGAGTGCCATTGGTTGGCGACATATCGGCATCGACCAATTTCATGGGGCCATCATCGAGCGACACACCAATTAAAAGTGCGCCCTTACCGAGCGTATCTAAGGTGGGGCCGAGGTGTAGCTTAATCTCCAGTGGGCCAGTTTGCTTGGCACTAAACCCGTATTCCAAACCCATCGCATCTTGCTGTTGAGTCGCCGGCTTGCCCTGGGGATAGGCAATCATGCCGTACTCTTCACTGCCCAAAGATTTCACCGGCAGCCACTTCAGGCCCCGCGCTTCAGACTTGCGCGAAAATTTAGCCGCGGAAATAAAGGTGTTTTTGGGCTTGTACTTGCTTTTGTCGAATATCACTTCCAAGGGCGCATCGCCGCCTGACTCGACGCTTTTCAGCTCCGGCATCAACTGCTGTTTCGGAGTCTTCCAGCTGGTATAACCAATATGCACTTGGTTCATCATGCCATCCCATTTACCGTCGTTAAAGCGGTGATATTTTTCCGTGAGCTCGGCATCGGTTTTAAAGGCCTGTTCGGCCTTATCTTTAAAGTAATTGGCACGCGGGTCGCCTTTATCCGCTAAATAGTGATTCCAAGCCACCGCGTGGTACAGCTCATACAATGTCGCCATGGCTTTTATGGGATGTTCCACCAATTGGAAAAACGCATGTTGATGTTCTTCGCTCAAGCGCTTTTGCACTTGGTCGGTATCGGCTACCAGCTGGCGCCAGGTACGCACAATTTCCCCCAATTCACCCACTTGTAATTTATCGCCGTTAAGCTCGCCAATCGGGTAAGTTTGCTCATCGAGAAGCTCCGGTTTGCGTCGCGCAGCGTGGCGGGAGTAACGGGTGATTAAGTCGCCGATTTTGGCGGCAAGGCGCGGCTCAAAATTGCGCGACGCCCACAAACGAGGGAATTGCTCCAGGGCTTCCGGGCCCATCTGTTCAGGGTTCCAAGCCATGCGCAGGAAGAAATCAGTGGGGTATTCCATCGGTTTCAGGTCACCCACATTCACCACCCAAATAGTACGGGCACCGCGGGCGTAAGACAGGTCCATCTGCTGCCAGACTTTTTCGATTTGAGTATTGTTAAGCCATTTATAAGACCGCGGGCCTCCCACATAATCGAAATGGTAATAAACCCCGAAGCCGCCGCTGCGGTAGAGGTCCTTGGTGGGCAGACAGCGCACCTGCCCCCAATTGTCATCGGCAAATAGCAGGGTGACGTCATCCGGCACGGTCATGCCTTGATCATAATAGTCTTGCACTTCTTTATACAGCGCCCAGGTCTGCGGGGTTTGGTCGGCCGGTTTACCGGTCACCTGCGCAATAATTTTTCGCTGATCCGCAACCACTCGCTCCAGCACCTCTATCGCCGTGTCCTCCGACATGGCCTCATCGCCGTCGCCGCGCATGCCCACAGTGACTAGACTGTCGTAGGCACTGCCGCCACCTTTGGACATCATCCGCTCGATGCCACCGCGCCAAAAACGGCGCAGTGTTTCTGCATTCGTATTGTAGTTCCAAGGCCCTTTGTTGTTTTCAGGGTCTTGGTTTTGCCAGCGACGCCACTCCGCATGGGCTCTCATTAGCGGTTCATGGTGGGAAGACCCCACCACAATACCCATATTGTCGGCCAGTACCGTGCTCTTCGGATCATCGCTATGAATGGCTTTGCCCCACATTGCAGGCCAAAGATAATTGCCTTTCAAACGCAGAATCAGCTCGAACACCGGTTCGTACATCGCGGAATTAACACCGCCAAACTTTTTGCGCGCCCAACCACTAAAAGCCGGGTCTTCATCGTTAATAAAAATACCGCGATAACGCACTTTCGGCATATCGATGCGCTGACCGGCGGTAATATAAGCCTTCTTTTTCCGCTTGGGCGCCACATCGGCAAACCAGTGCCACGGCGATACCCCTAAGCGCTCCGAGAGATCATAGGTACCAAATACCGCTCCGCGGCGGTCTGAACCCACAATCACTAGCGCCTGCTCCACCTCGGGCCAGGGCTGCTCAAGAACGGCAACCTTGTAGGCTTCCCACTCTCCGGCAATGCCCTTTAAATCCAGTTTACCGGCCGCCACCAGCCCGTCAATAAGGGGGCTTTGCCCGGCAACACCAATAACAACCAGGGGCTGTGCGGGGACTTTGGGGTCTTTGATCAGCTGCGGTTTTTGTCCACTCACACGCTCAATATCGGCAAGCAAGCTATTCACTGCTCGTCGCACAGCAGGATTGGCGGTACTCTCCAGCGCCAGCGCAACCGGTTGGCCTTTTTTGATCAGGGCAAAACCGCCCTTGCCCGCCTTGGAGCATACCGATGCCGGCTCCTTGCAAGCCTGAGCAGCCGAGGCTGTAAATAAAAGGAATAAACTTATATAACTTAGCAACAATCTCATGAATTCGACTTTCCTCTTTATTATCCTAAATAAATCAGTTGGATCGTAGCGAGGGCGTTCAAGGGGCTGAAATTAGAGTGAATTTTTTAACTTTTGAGGCAAATTCGTAGTCACTCTACGGGTGCGGCCGCAAAATTGAAAAAACGCTTTAATTTCAGTTCATTGGGCGTCCGCAGTAGATCCAACTGATT
>JAHQVY010000236.1 GCA_019634095.1 Cellvibrionaceae bacterium | reverse complement strand
GCAAAAATCGAGGGCGGGTCGCCTCTGCCGACGTTTTGCGCGACAGTATACCGTTTTACACAACTCGGGCGTAAAGACGCTGCCACAAGCGCGTGTCTTCTGGCATCAAGGGTACATTTCATTGCCATCGGGCCGCTATACCGCGCTACAATAAATACGCCAAATCGCATAAGTCGCCGGTCCAGCCAGTGCGACCACAGCTTTTCGTTCTACCTCAAGTTGTAAGCGGCAGCTCGCGGTTTCTTTGAGGAGCCGCCGACCAGCTTCGTCATTAACCACTACAATCTCAACTTCCGGCACAAGTACCATGTCAAAAACCTCTCTCATTTTGTTGGTTGTCTCCCTACTCTGTGGACCTTGTTTTGCGGCAGATCGTGTCACAGGTTTGATCGAGGCGACACGCTCTGAAGTGATTGCCGCCAACGCTATGGCGGCTACCAGCCAACCTCTGGCGACGCAAATTGCACTGGATATTCTCAAACAAGGTGGCAGTGCGGTGGATGCCGCGATCGCCGCCAATGCGGCATTAGGCTTAATGGAGCCCACCGGCTGTGGCATCGGCGGCGATTTATTTGCCATGGTTTGGCAAGCAAAAGAAAAAAAACTCTATGGCCTCAATGCCAGCGGCCGCTCCCCTTTGGGCTTAAGCTACGCGAAACTCAAACGGCAACTGAGAACCCTCGGTCGCGATACCCTGCCGCCCTACGGCATGCTGCCAATCAGCGTACCCGGCACCGTCGACGGGTGGTTTGAACTGCACCAAAAATTCGGCAAGCTCGACATGCAAAAGGTGTTGAGCCCCGCCATAAACTATGCCGAGCAAGGTTTTCCCGTCAGTGAGCTTATTGCGCATTACTGGCAGCTGTCGGTGCCGCGCCTCGCGCAGCAGCCGGGGGCTTTTAAAGAACACTTTACGATTGACGGGCGGGCACCGCGCAAAGGTGAGATCTTTAAAAACCCCGCCCTCGCCAATACTTACAAGTTGTTGGCGAAAGAGGGCCGAGATGCCTTTTACAAGGGCGAAATCGCCAATAAAATCGATGCTTTTATGCAAAAAGAGGGCGGATACTTGCGTCGCCGAGATCTCGAGCAACACCGCTCGGAGTGGGTTCAGCCCCTCGGCGCCGATTACAAAGGCTACACGCTTTGGGAATTACCGCCTAACGGTCAGGGCATCGCCGCCTTGCAAATGCTTCAAATTCTTAAAAACTTCCCATTGAAAGCCATGGGTTTCGGCTCCGCCGAATCGCTGCACACCCTGGTAGAGGCGAAAAAACTGGCGTTTGAAGATCGCGCTAAATTTTATGCCGATCCAACATTTTCAAACCAAAACCTAACAGGTTTAATTTCCGAAGCCTATGGACGTGAGCGCGCTAAGCTCGTTCAGCCGCGAGCGGCCAAGCGAGTCGACGCCGGCAACCCAGCTCTATACAACGGGGATACCATTTACTTAACTGTCGCAGATGCCGATGGCAATATGGTGTCGCTGATACAAAGTAACTACCGCGGTATGGGATCTGGGGTGGTGGTGCCCGGCTTAGGTTTTGTATTCCAAGATCGCGGCCAGCTCTTCTCCATGGACAAAAAACACGCCAATGTGTACGCCCCGGGGAAACGCCCGTTTCATACCATTATCCCGGCTTTTATCACCAAGAAGGGTCGACCTTTTATGAGCTTCGGTTTAATGGGCGGGGCAATGCAGCCCCAAGGCCACGTGCAGGTACTGGTGAATATTGTCGATTACGGTATGAATATTCAAGAGGCTGGCGATGTGCCGCGATGGCAGCATATGGGGTCTACCGAACCCACCCAGTCTAGCCGCAACTACCTCACCGACGGCGGATATCTAGAAGTTGAAAGCGGTTTTGATTATCAAGTGATTCGCGAGTTAATTCAAAAAGGGCACGATGTACGTTTCGGCCTCGGTGGTTACGGCGGTTATCAAGCCATTATGTACGACGCCGAGCAAGGCGTTTACTATGGCGCATCGGAATCTCGCAAAGATGGTGCCGCAGCAGGTTACTAGGCGCCCTGAGCTTCGGCATTTTGCTGAGATTTTACCGCCACCAACACCGCCGCCAGTACCAAGGCGGCCCCCACCAAGGTCTTTGAACTGGGGGTTTCGCGCAATAGCATGGCCGCTAAAAAAATACTGTACACCGGCTCCAGGCAGGTAACGATACTGACAAATTGCGCTTTTAGCTGCGTCAAGGAGCGGATATACAGAGTTTGTGGAATTGCTGTAAACAACAGACCGAGAATACCCAGTAAAAAAAGTGTGCGCAGACCTAACACCGTTTCAGACAAAAAAGCCAGCGGAAGCATTAACAGCGCAACCAGTAGTTGCTGCACTAGAACCAGATTTAAAGTATCAACACTTTGCACTAACTTGCGGTTGGTAAGCGTAAACACCGCATTCAAGGCGCCGGACACCACCGCCCAAAACAAGCCGTGAGTGCCCATATCGGCCATATCCAAACTGGGGGCCAGTACCACTAACCCCAGCACTACGAGTGCGGCGCTGGCAAGGTCAACCCGTCGCAGTTTTTGTTGATTTAATAGTGGTTCGAAGAAGGTGACAAAAACGGGGTAAGTCGCAAAGCCAATTAAACCGATAGCCACTGTGGAAATTTGGATGGCATAAAAGAAAGTTAACCAGTGAAGAGCTAAGACCACAGCGGAAAAACCAATCATTGCCCCCTGCTTGTTCAAAGCAAAGCGCAAGGGCTTATTGAGAATACGCAAGCTAAAGTACAACAGCAAAGCGGCTACCGCGGTTCGGCCCTCCACAATCCAAACTGGGCTCGTAACTAGCCACTTGCCAAATAAACCGGAAAACCCGAATAAAATGACGGACAAATGAATCTCTATTTTTGCTGCCCCGATACGCGTAATACTCATTCACCCATCATCACTTAATAACAAACTAAAAACCGCGGGCGCAGCAGCTTAACAAGCTAACAAACCCAAAAAAACAACAGCGGCTTGCAGCAGAGCATTTAACCTAAATTAATCAGTTGAATCTACTGCGGACGTCCAATGAACTGAAATTAAAGCGTTTTTTCAATTTTTCGACTGCACCCGTAGAGTGACTATGAATTGGCCGAAAACGTTAAAAAATTCACTCTAATTTCAGCCCCTTGGACGCCCTCGCTACGATCCAACTGATTTATTTAGGTTTAACAAAGCGCAAGTTTTTTCTGTTTCGCCATGACAGCTCCCTAAGAGCGAACGATTATCACCTGTTTCAAACCGTGGCCACCACAGACCCAAACGACAACCCTATAGTGAAAATTCACATCGAGTTTGAAACCGGCAACAATTTTTCTAAGCTTTTCGCCAATAAGCATTGAAGGATTTTCATTCTTGCTCGTTTATAGCCCTTGGCGGAGCTTGTTATCATTCGGGCTGCGGTTTTAGCTCAACCACCCAGCGTATAAAAGCAACAGGAGAACAACATGTTTGCGCGATTTATCTTCGGTCTAATGCTCACTTTAGGGAGCGGCGTCTCCTTCTATGCCCATGGCGCTTCTCAGCCAGTAGCGCAAGAAAAACCAGCGGAAGAAGAAGCGAATAAATGGGACGTGTCAAACCCTCCCGGCACCTGGCGCAATATTAGCATTAACACCGATTCCACCACATGGTCCTTTGTCGACGTCAGCCCCAATGGTAAAACCATTATCTTCGATATGCTGGGTGATATATATACACTGCCCATTAAAGGCGGCGTTGCCCGAGCCTTAACCGCTGGCATCGCCTGGAATTTTCAGCCAAGCTTCAGCCCCGATGGTTCTAAAATCGCTTTTATTAGCGACCGCGGCGGCAAGGACAATATCTGGATAATGAATGCCGATGGCAGCGAGCCGCAGCAGGTGTCGAAAGAGACTGAGCATTTGATTCACAACCCGGCCTGGAGCCCCGATGGCCAATGGATCGCCGCGCGCAAAGGCTTCGTATCTCGGCGCAGTATCGCCGCCGGTGAAATTTGGATGTACCACGTCGACGGCGGCAGCGGCTTGCAATTGGTCGAGCGACCCAATGGCGAAGATGCGCAAAAATCCATGGGCGAGCCCGCTTACTCACCGGATGGCCGCTACCTCTACTACAGCCAAGATGCCACCTCGGGGCGCGTTTGGCGCTACAACAAAGATTCTACCGGCCAGATTTTTGTTATCAAACGTCTGGATCTAGAAAAAAATCAGAGCCTCACCCTCACCGGTGGCCCCGGTGGGGCGATCCGCCCAGTGCCCTCACCCGACGGCCGCAGCCTGGCATTTGTGAAACGCCTGCCCAACCTCAGCTCGGCAATATTTATCAAAGACCTTGCCAGTGGCAACGAGAAGCTCGTTTTCGACAAACTCGAACGCGACCTGCAAGAAAGTGCCGGCTCCCACGGTAATATTCCCGCTTTCGACTGGACCCCAGACGGAAAACATTTGGTGTTCTGGAGCGCTGGAAAAATCCACAAACTGAATGTGAGCAACCGCAAGCTCATCACCCTCAACAACCGAGTAACGGTAAGCAAAAAAGTGCGTGAAACCCTGCGCTACCCGGTGGATGTCGCCCCCGATGAATTCCGCGTTAAAATGCTGCGCTGGGGTCAAGTTACCCCCGGGGAGCGCGGCGCGATTTTCCAAGCTCTGGGGCACTTGTACCGTAAAATCGGCGATGCCGAGCCGCGCCGGCTTACCCAACAAACCGAGGATTTTGAATTTTGGCCACGCTTGTCACGCGATGGCAAAAAGCTGGTGTACACCACTTGGAATGACCAAAGCTTGGGGCGAGTGCGAGTGGTCTCATCGCGGGGTGGTCGGGGCAAGGTTATTGTCGATCAACCGGGGCACTATGTGGAACCGAGCTTTTCCCCCGATGGCAAATGGGTGGTGTACCGCAAAATCACCGGCGGCTATTTGCTTTCTCCTCTGTCTTCCGCTGAACCGGGCATTTACATGGTGCCGGCGCGCGGTGGCAAACCCATAAAAATCACCGACCGGGGTGTACAGCCGCAATTTTCTGCAGATGGCAAGCGCATATACTTTTCCGATAGCGTTGATCGCGACCAAGCCCTTGTCAGCGTCGATCTCGCCGGCCTAGATCGGCGGGTACATGCCAAAGGAAAAAAAATCACCAATTTCAGTGTCAGCCCCGACGGACGCTGGCTCGCCTTTACCGAGCATTTTAATGCCTACATCGCTCCGCTCACCGCCACCGCCAAACCAATGGTCTTGGGGCGCAGCAACACCTCGGTGCCCGTCAAACAAGTGTCGAAGCGCGCCGGCGATTTTCTTGCCTGGTCCGCCGATAGCAAGGCCCTTTACTGGACCAATGGCGCCACCTTGTACAGCCGCCAAGTGAAGGATGCATTTCAATTTATGAATGGCACAGACAGCGAACTCCCGGAGCCGGTGGCCACTGGCCTGGATTTAAGCTTTCGCCATCCCGCGGATAAACCCGACAGCCTGATCGCGCTGGTGGGCGCCAAAGTGATCACCATGCGCGACGCCGATCAAGCTCAGCACGCAATTGACAACGGGGTGGTTCTCGTAGAAAACAACCGCATTAGTGCGGTGGGCAAACAGGGCGAGGTGCAGATACCCGCCAATGCCAAGGTGCTTGATACCCGCGGTAAAACCATTATTCCCGGCCTGATCGATACCCATGCCCACGGCGGTATGGGCACCAACGAAATCACGCCGCAGCAAAACTGGATGCAATATTCCAACTTGGCCTTTGGCGTCACCACTATTCACGACCCCAGCAACGACACCACAGAAATTTTCGCCCACGCTGAATTGCAAAAAGCGGGACAAATTCTCGGGCCACGCACCTATTCCACGGGCACTATTCTCTATGGCGCACTCAGCCCCGCACACAGCAGCGAGGTGGAAAGTTTGGAACAGGCGGAATTTCACGTGCGACGCTTAAAAGAGGCCGGCGCGATTGCGGTGAAATCCTACAACCAATTGGGCAGAGACTCGCGGCAACAGATCATTGCGGCAGCGGCAGCTATGGACATTATGGTGGTGCCGGAAGGGGGTATGAAATTTCAACACAACCTCACCCATGTAGTGGACGGACACACCAGTGTGGAACATGCCCTGCCTCTGGTAGATGTGTATGACGATGTAAAACAGTTGTGGAGCCAAACGGCCACTGGCTACAGCCCCACCTTTGGCGTGTGCTATGGCGGCATTATGGGTGAAAACTACTGGTATGACCGCAGCGATGTGTGGCGCAATCCGCGCTTAATGCGCTATTCCCCAAAACAGTTTGTGGAACCGCGCAGCATGCGCCGGGTGCGCGCCCCCGACGCCCATTACAATCACTTCAATGTGGCAAAAACTGCCAAGGCACTCAATACGCTGGGGGTTCCGGTACTGATCGGCGCTCATGGCCAGCGCGAAGGGCTAGCCGCCCACTGGGAAATGTGGATGATGCATCAGGGGGGTTTTAGCCCTTGGGAGGCAATTCGCGGCGCCACCTTCGATGCCGCAAAACACCTCGGCATGGATAAAGACTTAGGCAGTATTGAAGTCGGTAAACTTGCCGACCTGGTGGTGATTGATGGCGACCCCACGGAAAACCTGCGCCGCTCCGAGTATGTCAGCTATACCATGATTAACGGTCGCCTCTACGATGTGAGCAGCATGAACGAAATACACACTGGCTCGCGCCAACGGCAAGCCTTCTATTTTGAACAACCCGGCGGCAACTTAGTGCCAACCGCCACGGCAGAGGCCATAATGAACAAAGCCAGCAAACATCACTGGGTACATTAAACCTAAATTAATCAGCTGGATCTACTGCGGACGCCCAATGAGCTGAAATTAAAGCGTTTTTTCAATTTTGCGGCTGCACCCGTAGAGTGACTACGAATTTGCCTCAAAAGTTAAAAAATTCACTCTAATTTCAGCCCCTTGAACGCCCTCGCTACGATCCAACTGATT
>JAHQVY010000235.1 GCA_019634095.1 Cellvibrionaceae bacterium | reverse complement strand
CCCTCTTTAAAACCGAAGCGACGATTTATCGAATGAAAATCATCGAGATCGATTAATAGCAGCGTTAAAGGTTGCTGTGAATTTTTAGAGCGCTCAAAAGCCATCGTTATATTGTTCTTCAAATAACGAATATCAGCGAGATGGGTTAAACTGTCCACTGTGCGGTGGTCTCTAAAATAACCTTCTCTGCTCAGCAGCAAATTATCAATTACTTTTTGTTCTTCTTTCCAAAACAGCAAGCCCAGGGTTAGCAAGAACATACCCAAGGGCATCATTATTGACTCGGCATCGGGTAAGGAAAAACCGTAGGCTAGCGTATTTACGAACTCGTCTAAGGTATCTTGTAAGCTTCCTAAAAATAAAAGAAAAATACCGCTAATAATAAAATTCGATACCTTGCCAGCGGGGCGCGCCGCAAGTAACACCCACCACCACACGGCCATTAAAATGCTGGTGCCGCCCTCTCCTGCTACATCAATCCAATCGATATCTGCGGCGGCTTTTGTTGTGCCGGTGGATAGATTGATAAACAATATCAGAAAAATGGCGAATAGTGCGATAATACTCCAGCGAAGCGTGCGAGTCATAGGTTTCCCCATCTGTGCTCTATGCGGCTAGTATCTGGTAGCCAGCGTATTAATAAATTGAATATCGAGTTTGTAAGGGACACGCAGAAAATGCCCTCTAGAATTCAACATTGAGTTTGTTTTAGCTGCATAGGCACTAAGGGTTATTTGATTCTTTTAATAACACCCGTGGACAGTAGCAAAACAAATCACAACCGGAGCTTTATTTCTTGCCTGTTCCCAGAAGCCTAAAATTGTAGTTGTGTATACCTGTAACCACCTACAGATATATACGCCATAATTGTTACAACATGTTAATACTATCGAGAGTAAACAGAAAGCATACCCAGGTTTTCAGACTGTGATCTGTATTTAAGCGGCCGACTAGGTAGTTTTGGCTCAAGCGCTGTGACCATAATATGGTTCGAAAGGGGCTTTTGTCTGAAAAATCCACCGCTGAGCGCAATCGGAGTTTATTTTGGCGGTTCTCGGCGGGTTATATCAGCTCAAAAAGAGTGAATTTCCATCAGTTCTGCAGCCCATTTTTAATGAACAGCGCCTTACGATCCGGCGCAAGTAATATAACTGAAATAGAAACTGACTAATTTCCACCCCACAGTGTATTTGTATGTTTTCCAGCACAAAGGCTGAAGTGAGGTGAGTCGTGATTATTAGGTCGCAGATTTCTCAATACCCCCGCGGTGTTGCAACAACGGTCGGAAAGCTATTTGTGGTTGCTGCCGTGGCAAGTTTTACCACCGCTGTCAGCGCCGAGGGCATTGTGACAGGCCGGGTAGTCAATGAAAAAACCGATATCGGTTTGCGTGGCGCCCGGGTAACTATTGCCGAGCTGAGCTGGGTGGCAGAAAGCGGTCTAAATGGCGATTTCACTTTTAACGCAGTCCCTGCTGGCGAATACACCTTACAAGTTGACTATATTGGCGCAAAAAAAAATTCGGCGAAAATTGATGTTGATGATGACAAAACCACGCTCGCTCGCATAGAGATCTACCCTACCGCCGACAGCTTCGAAAATGTTTTGGTGCTGGGCAGCAGCGCCAGTCTCAACAAAGCACTGAATCGCCAGCGCAGCGCACGGGCGATTAAAAGCATTGTCAATGCTGATGCCATCGGCCAATACCCAGACGCCAATACTTCGGAAGCACTGCAGCGTTTGCCGGGGGTTTCTGTGGAAAATGATCAAGGTGAAGGGCGTTGGGTGAGAGTGCGTGGTTTGGGGCCGGAATTTAATGCGGTATCGATTAACGGTTCTCGGGTGCCCTCTCCCAACGCTGGGAATCGAGCCGTTGCCCTGGATGTTATTCCCTCGGATTTACTGGAATCTCTCGAGGTAACTAAAACGTTAACGCCAGACATGGACGCGGACTCTTTGGGCGGAGCGATCAACGTGCAGAGTTTATCGGCCTTTGATCGGGATCAATCCTTTTACAAACTGACTGCAGAAAGCCACTATGATCAGCATACTGCACAATATAGTCCCAAATTTGCTATCGCCGGCAGTAAAAAATTTGCGGTTGGCGGCGATACCGAAAACTTTGGTGCAGCGGCGGCGCTGAGTTGGTTTTCTAGGGACTTTGGCTCGGACAATGTCGAAACTGGTGGCGCATGGGATGGCGGCGCTTTAGAAGAGTTGGAGCAGCGGGACTATACGATTAACCGCGAGCGTACCGGCTTTTCACTGAATTTAGATTACAAACCTTCCGCCAATACCGATGTGTATTTGCGATCGCTTTATAGTGAATACACCGATAAGGAAGCCCGCTTAGCGAATGTATTTGAATTTTCTGAGGCCATCGCTCCGGGAGAATTCAGCGGCGCTGAGCTGGCCCGAGAGTTAAAAGACCGTACGGAAACCTCGAAAATTCAATCGCTGTTAGTCGGTGGTGAAACCCGTATGGATCGCTGGACCTTCGAGTATGCGGTGGGTTTGAATGAATCGAGCGAAGATACGCCGTTTCATATTGACACCGCACAGTTTAGCGCCGAGTTCGACGCGGGTTTTCGTTTTGACAACTCGCAAATTATCGATCTTTCGCTACCTAGCACCGCACTTAATGTGAGTGAATATGCCGATTTCGAAGCGGAAATGTCTCAGCAAATCACCGAAGACCGCGAAAACAGTTTTAAGTTGGATATCGAACGCAATGTTCAGTGGCGCGGTAATGATGGCAGCATCAAATTCGGCACTAAGGTAAGTTTTCGAGAGAAAAATAGCGACGAAAATGTATGGGTGTTTGAAGATGAAGATTTCTTATTGCAGGACGCGGTAGCCGGACCTATCGACTACCAATTTGGGGTTATGGGGCCTAAAATTTTGTCCGCCCCGGTGTTGGATCGGGTAAACGCACAAAATCGCAACGACAATATCGCCGAGGTCGATTCGATCGTGAATGACTTTGTGGTTAATGAAGACCTTAACGCGGCCTATTTGATGGCGAGTATGAATTTCGGCCCGCTGCTGATGTTGGGAGGTGCCCGTTATGAAGAGACACAATTTAGCGCTTCGGGTTTTCGGGTGGACGTTATCGAGGATGAAGCGACCGGGAACGAGTCTATCACCATAGAAAATACGCAATTTAGCAATACCTACTCGGACATTATGCCCTCGCTGCATTTTCGCTGGCAGTTGTCTGAGAAAACACAGCTGCGAGCGGCGTGGACTCACTCTTTGGTTCGCCCCACCTTTGAACAGTTGAGCCCCGGATTAAGCCGTGAAAATGATGAAGCCGAATTTGGCGAACCTCTGCTAGACCCCTTGCGTTCCACCAATTTTGATCTGGGTATTGAACACTACCTAGGCTACGCAAGCCTTTTTTCTGCCTTTGTATTTCAAAAATCAATCGACGATTTTATTTACCAGATTGACCTCGCGGAATCTGCTGGTATCGAGGGTGTTGTCGAAGCCGTCACTTTTCGCAACGGCGATACTGCCCGCATTAGTGGTGTAGAGTTGGCGGCAAACAAACAGTTTTCTGAATTACCCTCGGTTTGGAAAGGATTTTTTGTTGGTGCTAACCTAACCTGGACCGACAGTAAAGCGGAGATTGGCTACTTCGATGAAGGTGCTTTGCAAAGCCGGCAAGTCTCTCTGCCCAGTCAGTCAGATTATAGTGCCAATTTCACCGTCGGTTGGGAGAATACTGCGTTCAGTGTGCGGTTAGCGGCCAATTATAAATCTGAATACCTGTACGAGGTAAATAGCCCGGACGATGCCACGCAAGATGTTTATGTTGATAGCCACAACTCCCTTGACTTATTGATGCGCTGGTATGTCAGCGAAAATCTGCAGATATTTTTCCAAGGGGTGAATATCGACGATGAGCCTTTTTACTCTTACCTTGGTGATAATCGTTTTAACAACCAATTCGAAGACTACGGCCCGAGCTATCGTATCGGTGTTACTTTAACGAATTTTTAATGACTAAATACCCAAAGCGTTTGAGATTTAGGTGTTAGGAGTGCGCCAATTAAGGTTCTTGGCAAGGCGCGATAACGCAGAATAGCCATTCTATTTAAGGCGGAGCAACACCGCCAAGGGCACTTAGGGGCGTGCTCATGAGGCCTAAATCTCAAGTGTTTTGGGTATATTAAGGGCTTAGACCCGTGATTGTCGCCGCTTGCGTGTGAGCTCAGCCTGTATCTTGTATAATTCCTGTATCTTGTACATTTGCAGGGAGTCGCCGGTAGGTGATTGCTTGCGAATTTACTGTGGGTTGGCAATAAAGCTCTGGTCCTTCATTATCGATCCGGCGAAATCATCCTAAATAAGTCCGTTGAATCTTGGCCGCGGTGTCGAGGGTATCTAAATCAGAGAGAATTTTTCACTTTTTGGGGCAGATCCGATATTGAATCTAGGTAGTTATGTTACAGGTAGTTATGTTACAGGTCGTTATGCTTCAGGTCGTTACTCTATTGGTAGTTACCACAGTAGTTACCCTGAGGTGACAACCACAAAAATAAAAAAACGCACTGATTTCTATGTATTAAGTGTCCGCATTAGATTCACCACGTTTTTTAGGTTAACGACGACGGCGAACGCAGGGTACTTGGCCGTGAAATGGGGCAAATCATTCGTCGGTAGTTTATTCTGCCTATCGTCGAATCAATAGCGAAATATACGTTTGCGTTTGGGTAAATTATTTATGCGTGCTTTGGGTCAAATCTTGGTTTGTCTTATTTCCTTGTCGGTGTTGGCGAATGAAGACGCGCTGCAAGCGACTAAAAATACAGATCTGCTATTGGCCGCAGATTTTTCTGCGAATGACATTGCCGCAGTGAATCAAGCTGAGGGTTACTGGCTAGTTTCGAGCGGCAAATCGGGAATTTTGAAAGTTGCCGCGGATAGACAGGTAGCCACGCTTTTCTCCGGCCGCTATGAGCTAATCGACAGTGTGCGCATCAACCAGCAAGATTTAATCGCCTCGTTTAATCTCAACTCGGATACCGTGGACATTATTTACGGCGATCGCCAATACCCACTGAAAAAACCCGCCTTTAATGTCGATGATCTGTGCTTGTTTCGCGACCGGCAAAACCATGTGTTTGTTTACATGGTCGATGGATACGGCGGTGTCGACCAGCGCTGGATTTATGAGGGTTCGCAGCGTCAATTTATCGATATACCGGTGCATACCCTACCCACCGCGCCGGGTATGGAGGTGTGCGCGGTCAATAGCGTTACGCAAACGCTGTATTTGCTGGAACAAGAACTGGGTCTTTGGCAGTACCCGGCGGCCGCCGAAACCACACCGTTTCGTCATTTGCTATTACACAGCGAAAATCCAGCGTCGTATCAGGGGCTTGCCGTGATCGACAGCGAACTGTTTGTCGCTGAAGCGGACAAGATCCGCCACTACACCCTAAGCGCTAGTGGCGATGCAAAACACAGCCTGCAATTACAGCAAAGTTGGTATGTGGGGGATGCGCGAGAACCCCAGGCATTGGCGTTTATAAACCACAGCCCCACGTCTAAGCTGGCCTACCTCGATGATGCATCGTCTGCGGTATATGTGATCGAATTTACGCCTTCAGCTGGGGGTAGCACCAACGACGGCCGCGAGCCAAAAAAAGTACTGTACCCGGAAGTTAGGGCCTTGGCAGAAACATACCCTATGGACAGGCGCGGTGATACCGCCGATGATCCGGCTATTTGGCTTAACCAATCCCGGCCGCAGCGCAGTGTCATTTTGGCCACCAACAAGCGCTTTGGATTAATGGTATACGATCTTAAAGGTCAGCTGCTGCAAAGCTTAGCGGTGGGCAGGGTCAATAATGTGGATATTCGACAAAACAATTTATTAGCTGGACAAACCTTAGATATCGCTGTGGCCAGTAACCGTAGCGATAACAGCCTGCAGTTTTTTACCATCGATAAAAAAGGGCGTGTCAGTGAAGCGGGCCGCATTGCCACCGGTTTGGATGATGTCTACGGCGTATGCTTGTACCGGGAATCGCCGCAGAGCCTGTTTGCATTTATTAATGATAAAGACGGTCGCGTGCAACAATATCGCCTTAGCCTCGCTGGCAAACGATTGCGCGGCGAGTTGGTATCGCGTTTTAAATTGGCGTCTCAGCCGGAAGCATGCGTGGTGGATGACCGCAGAAAGCAAGTCTTTATCGGAGAGGAAGACCGGGGTGTGTGGCGCTACCACATGGATGCACAGGGTATTATTGATGAAAAAACAGCCAAACTGATTGCCAAGGTGGGTGAAGTGCTGGTAGACGATGTGGAAGGCCTGGCTTTGTATATCAAAGAAAACCGACGTTATCTGTTGGTATCGAGTCAGGGGGATAACAGTTACGCGGTGTATCAAGCCGAGCAACCCTATACCTATGTGGGGAGTTTTCGTGTGGGTCTAAACAGTGAGTTAGGTATTGATGGTACCGCTCAGACAGATGGGCTCGCTGTGAGCAGTGCTTTTTTCAGCCAAGATTTTGTGAGTGGCCTGTTGGTCATTCAAGATGGTTTCAATTTGATGCCGGCGCAAGCGCAGAACTTTAAGCTGATTCCCTGGGAAGGGGTTGCCAAAATACTTAAAGAATAGTCGAAGAATAGATTTTGTCTCGCCAGGTGCGATCAAATAAAGCCTGACACCGAAAAATGCCCAATCTTAAATACCTAACGGTTGAATGGCGTGGAGAGACTCCCTATAATCCCTCCGCCGTTTTCAGTTTGCGCTACTGCGCAAAACTGAAATTTGATGCTTGAAAATTAAAGTGCGTGTATTTTCTCTCGTGCCTTTGGTTTAGGGGCAAGGGTTTAAGGGCACGAGTTTAAAGGAACTAGCTCGGCAACCAAGCTTGCAAAAGCCAATAAAAAGTCGCGTCACGCCAGCGAGCACATTGAAAGTGAATTAACGTCAGCCACTGTGGCAATTTGTTTTAAAGATGGTTCATCTTTAAAAAATGAACGACGTAACCAGAGTATTCACACAATCGAAATGCATCTTAGAGGTTTTAGAATTTGTTAGACACCAAGGCAATTAAGTCGCCGGTGCGCTACAATTTTACGTGCCAAGTGGCGATTCTGCTGCCAGTTTTCCTGTTTTTATTGGGCATCAATAGGGTTTTCGCCTACTCTTTTATGCTTGGTGCAGCAGTGTTTGTTGTTGCCAACCTCTATTTCACCGCTTATGCTGCGCGGTCTGCTGAGGTGCAGAACGTCCATTGGGCGCTGCACAAAGTGAAGCGGGGTCAGACAGGCAAGTTTGTTTTGTGCGCAGTCGGCTTTGCGGTCGTTTTTCACCTGTTTAAGCCGCTCGCGGCGAAAGCGGTGTTTTTGGGGTTTGTTTCAATGGTGCTGCTGCAGTGTTATATCGCTGCAAAACTTGTTGCTGGTAAGGTTTTCCAGCCCAAGATTAGCGATGAACGCGTTAGCTAACCCCAAGAAATATCTAGGCTGCAAGACAGTCTGAACAAATAAATATCAAACTATTCGGTGTTATCAAGGTAAATCATGGCTAGTAGTGAAGAAGCAATTACCGCAACAGACTACATACAGCACCATCTGCAAAACCTCACTTATGGCAAGTTGCCCGCCGGTTATGAACGGCTTCAGTCCGATGGCAGTGCGTCTATTTTGGAAAAAGATACATGGACCTTCGCTCACAGTGCCGAAGAAGCTAAAGATATGGGATTTATGGCTTTGCACGTAGATACGCTCGGCTGGAGTATCGTGCTGGGCCTGGTGTTTTCCATCGTGTTTTCGAAAGCCGCAAAAGCCGCTACCATGAAACCGCCCAAGGGTTTGTTGAGTTTTGTTGAGCTTATAGTCGAAGGCGTTAACAATGTGGTGAAAGATACCTTCCACCATAAAAGCCGTTTTGTGGGCCCCATGGCTCTCACCATTTTTTGCTGGGTGTTTTTGATGAATCTTATGGATTTAATCCCAGTGGATTGGTTGCCTAAAGCCGCCGCGACAATATCTGGCGATCCACATCTGTTTTTTAAAGTGGTCCCCACCACAGACCCCAATGCCACCATGGGCATGGCGATTTCAATTTTCTTGCTGATGATCTTTTTTAGTTGTCGAGAAAAAGGCGTGCTCGGTTTCATTAAAGAGCTCACCTGTCATCCTTTTTTCGCACCGAAGCGTTTGTGGTACTTAAACCTTTTCTTGGTACCAATCAACACCCTTTTGGAAACTGTCTCTCTGCTCGCCAAACCCGTTTCCCTCGGTTTGCGCTTGTTCGGTAATCTTTATGCCGGTGAGGTGATTTTTATTCTTATCGCTCTCACTTTTGGCGTAAATCTGGTTATCGGTTTGCTGGGCGGTGTAATGCAGTGGGTGTGGGCCGTTTTCCATATTCTGGTTATCTTAATTCAGGCCTTCGTGTTTATGGTGCTGTCCATCGTCTACATGGGAATGGCTTTCGATTCCCACGATGAGCAACACTAAGTTTTCTCAAATTTCATAAATCTCTAGATAAGTTAGGAGTACGTAATGGAACAGGCAATTGTATATTTGGCAGCAGCAATTCTTATCGGTGTCGCCGCACTCGGCACGGCCTTGGGTTTTGGTGCATTGGGTGGCAAACTGTTGGAAGCGTCAGCGCGTCAGCCAGAACAGGCCCCTGCTCTGCAAGGTAAAATGTTTTTGATGGCAGGCCTATTGGATGCGGTACCCATGATCGGTGTTGGAATTGGCATGTACTTGATTTTTGCTGTTGCTCCCGGTATGGGCGCCTAGTTGGCCCAGCATCCGTAAATTTCAAACATGTTAATAGAGGTGTTGGAGTGAATATTAATTTAACACTCATAGGGCAGTCGCTGACTTTCCTGTTTTTTATTGCCTTTTGCATGAGATACGTTTGGCCGGCCCTGCTGGACATGATGGAAAAGCGTGAAGATCGAATTACCAAGGGGTTGCAAGCGGCTGATCGGGCCGACAAAGATCTAGAGCTAGCGAAGCAGCAAGCGGCCAAACAATTGAAGGACGCTAAAGATCAGGCGGTAGTGATTATTGATCAGGCCAACAAGCGGGCCGCGCAAATTGTCGAAGAAGCTAAAGATCAGGCGCGCAGTGAAGGCGAGCGTATTAAAACCGCTGCACATGCCGAAGTTGAGCAGGAGATCAACCAAGCCCGTGAGGCCCTGCGTGGCAAAGTGTCTGTCCTCGCTCTGGCAGGTGCAGAGAAAATTCTCGGTGCGAGCGTGGATGCAAAAGTCCACTCCTCGATGCTAGAAAAGCTATCAGCTGAGCTATAGGGGATTGTCATGGCAGAATTGGTAACCCTGGCACGCCCTTATGCGAAGGCTGTGTTTGAGTTTGCGAGGTCAAATAAAACGCTCGATGCTTGGCAACAGGCCCTGGAGCAAGCGGCTGCGGTGAGCGATGATGAGCGCGTGGCGACTTTTCTGCTGTCACCCCAGTTTACCCGCGACCACAAAGGCAAACAGTTTGCCGAGTTGTTTGGTGATGAACTCGATCCGGGGGTGGCGAATTTCTTTAGTTTGCTGGCAGAAAATGGCCGCTTAACTCTATTGCCGCAAATTGCTGAATTATTCGGCTTGTACAAAGCCAATGAAGAGCGAACCATCGATGTCAATGTGTCGAGTGCATTTGCTATTTCTAAAGCGCTGCAAAGTAAATTGGCGCATACACTGAAAGAAAAACTAAATCGCGATATCAGCCTCACCACTGAAATTGATAAAAGCTTGATTGGCGGCGCGGTGGTTCGCGCGGGCGATACCGTTATCGACGCGTCGGTGCGCGGTCGTTTGGATAAACTTGCCGCTGCGCTAACCGCTTGAGCTTTGGCGACTGGCTATCTGTGAGGGAAATTTGCCCTCGACCTACCCATCGACAGTGGATAGAGCACTACAGCAACTTACACTAGCAACACAGATACAGCCTGCTGCAGGGCGACCGCGTTAAATTGTCAGCACGCTTGCGACGCCAGCGCAGCAGCGCCGGTGGCATCGCCGCAAACACGGGGCGCTGAGCGTAAATGCTCGGGTTAGCAAGTTAAGCGAGCCACAAAAAGCGCGTAACTGTATAGAACTCTATTAAAAGACTCAGGAATTACGGTATGCAACAACTGAATCCTTCTGAAATTAGTGAAGTAATTAAGCAGCGGATCGATAATCTTTCCGTGACGACGGAGGCGCAGAACGAAGGCACGGTGGTGTCTGTGACCGATGGTATTATCCGCATTCACGGCCTCGCCGAGGTTATGTACGGTGAGATGATCGAATTCGAGGGCGGCGTATTTGGTATTGCGCTGAACTTGGAAAGAGATTCGGTGGGCGCTGTGATTCTGGGGGACTACCAAACTGTGGCCGAGGGGCAGAGCTGTAAATGCACCAGCCGAATTCTGGAAGTGCCGGTGGGCGAACCGTTGCTGGGCCGAGTAGTGGACTCGCTGGGCAACGCTATTGACGGCGGCGCACCTGTGCAAGCCGAATTCACCGATCCCATCGAAAAAATTGCGCCGGGCGTGATCGCTCGGCAATCGGTGGACCAGCCGGTACAGATTGGTTTAAAAGCCGTCGACACCATGGTGCCGATTGGTCGCGGTCAGCGCGAGTTAATTATCGGCGACCGTCAGACAGGCAAAACTGCCGTGGCGGTGGATGCGATTATCAACCAAAAAGGCACCGGTATTAAATGTATCTACGTTGCCATTGGTCAAAAGGCCTCCTCGGTGGCCTCGGTAGTGCGCAAATTGGAAGAGCACGGCGCCATGGAGCATACCATCGTTGTGGCCGCAACCGCTTCCGATCCGGCGTCGATGCAGTTTCTTGCGCCCTTTGCTGGCTGCACCATGGGTGAGTACTTTCGCGATCGCGGCGAAGACTGCTTAATTATTTATGATGACCTCACCAAGCAAGCTTGGGCTTATCGCCAAATTTCCCTGCTGCTGCGGCGGCCGCCCGGTCGAGAGGCTTATCCGGGTGATGTGTTTTACTTGCACTCTCGCCTGCTGGAGCGTGCAGCGAGAGTGAACGCTGACTACGTAGAGAAATTTACCCAGGGTAAAGTGAAGGGGAAAACCGGTTCACTCACCGCGCTACCTATTATTGAGACCCAGGCCGGAGACGTCTCGGCGTTTGTACCTACCAACGTTATATCGATTACCGACGGTCAGATCTTCCTTGAAACCGACCTGTTTAACGCCGGGATTCGCCCAGCCATGAACGCCGGTATTTCGGTGTCGCGGGTGGGGGGCTCTGCTCAGACCAAGGTTATCAAGAAATTGTCAGGCGGTATTCGGACGGCTCTGGCTCAGTATCGCGAATTGGCAGCCTTCGCACAATTTGCCTCCGACCTCGACGACGCCACCAAGGCCCAGCTTGATCACGGTCAGCGGGTGACCGAACTGATGAAGCAAAAACAGTACAGCCCTCAGAGCGTGGCGCAGATGGGGGTGGTGGTTTACGCCGCCAACGAAGGTTATTTACAAGAGGTTGAAGTAAATAAAATCCAAGACTTCGAAGCCTCGCTCTTATCCTACATGGCCTCACAGCACAGCGCCTTGATGGGTGAAATGAATACAGGCAGTTACAGCGATGAAATCGCCACCAAACTGAAGGCCGCACTCGAAGACTTTAAGAAAACTCAAACCTGGTAAGCCCCTTTAATTCGGGCTCGCGACTGCGAGTGAGGACTTACTGACAGACAGGCACAAAGCATATGGCTAGCGGAAAAGAGATACGCACCAAAATCGGTAGCATTAAAAATACGCAGAAAATTACCAGTGCGATGGAAATGGTGGCGGCCAGCAAAATGCGTAAAGCCCAAGAGCGCATGCAGACCGGCAAGCCCTACGCCGAGCGCATTCGCGCCGTGGTGGGGCATTTGGCGGCGGGTAATCCAGAATACCACCACGTTTATCTTAACGAACGCGAAGTGAAGCGTGTCGGATACATTGTGATTTCCACCGACCGCGGCCTGTGCGGTGGTTTGAATATCAACCTATTTAAATCCGTTGTCCAAGACAGCAAAACCTGGGCCGATCAAGATGTCCCCGTTGATCTGTGTTTAATTGGTGCCAAGGGCAGTTCCTTTTTTGCCAGCGTTGGCGGCAATATTGTGGCCAGTGTGCGCGATATCGGCGAAACACCATCGGTTACCGATTTAATCGGCAGCGTTAAGCTGATGCTTGATGCCTTTATCGAAGGGCGCATCGACAAGCTGTTTTTGGTGGGCAATGAATTTGTTAACACGATGACCCAAGCGCCTACCGTGCGTCAGCTTCTGCCTCTTAAAGCCGATGCCGACGCCAAGCTGCATAAATATTCTTGGGACTACCTTTACGAGCCCGATGCCAACACCTTAATAGACGGTTTGATGGTGCGTTATATCGAATCGCAAATATACCAAGCTGTGGTGGAAAATGGCGCCTGCGAGCAGGCGGCGAGAATGATTGCCATGAAAAGCGCCACCGATAATGCCGGTGACTTAATTGACGAGTTGCAACTTGTCTTTAATAAGGCGCGGCAAGCAGCTATTACCCAAGAGCTGTCGGAAATTGTCGGCGGAGCGGCCGCGGTTTAAACGCTTTTTTCCGCGCGAAAGGCGGCCATATATCCACCGAATTTGAATTTGATTTAAAAAGTATACGAGGAAGCGAACATGAGTAGCGGACGTATTGTGCAAATTATAGGCGCTGTAATCGACGTGGAGTTCCCCCGCGATTCGGTGCCCAAAGTTTACGACGCATTAACGGTAGCCAACAAAGGCCTTACTTTAGAGGTTCAGCAGCAGTTGGGCGACGGCATGGTGCGCACCATTGCCATGGGCGCTTCGGAAGGTGTGGCTCGCGGTTTGGAAGTGGTTAATACCAATGCGCCGGTGTCGGTACCGGTGGGTGAAGCCACCTTGGGCCGTATTATGGATGTATTGGGCAATCCGATTGATGAGTGCGGTGCCATCGGCGAAAAAGAACGTATGCCAATTCATCGCAAAGCGCCGGCCTACGACGAACTCAGCGCCACTACCGACTTGCTCGAAACCGGAGTCAAGGTGATCGATTTGGTGTGCCCCTTTGCCAAAGGCGGTAAGGTGGGTTTGTTCGGCGGTGCGGGCGTGGGCAAAACCGTTAACATGATGGAGCTGATTAATAATATCGCCCTCGAGCACAGCGGTTTGTCGGTGTTCGCCGGCGTGGGAGAGCGCACTCGTGAAGGCAACGACTTTTACCACGAAATGCAGGAATCTGGCGTGGTGAATGTGAAGACCCCTACCGAGTCGAAAGTGGCTATGGTGTATGGCCAAATGAACGAGCCCCCGGGCAACCGTTTGCGGGTGGCCCTAACGGGTTTGACTATGGCGGAAAAATTTCGCGATGAAGGCCGTGACGTGCTGTTGTTTGTGGATAATATTTACCGCTATACGCTTGCGGGTACCGAGGTGTCTGCACTCTTGGGCCGCATGCCTTCCGCAGTGGGTTACCAGCCGACCTTGGCAGAAGAAATGGGCGTTTTGCAAGAGCGGATTACCTCCACTAAATCCGGTTCGATTACCTCGGTGCAAGCGGTTTACGTTCCCGCAGATGACTTGACCGACCCCTCCCCCGCCACTACCTTTGCGCACTTGGATTCCACCGTGGTACTCAGTCGTGACATCGCAGCCAAGGGCATCTACCCGGCCATCGACCCGCTCGATTCAACTTCGCGCCAATTGGACCCTTTGGTGATTGGGCAAGACCACTACGATGTTGCTCGCGGCGTGCAGTCTGTGCTGCAGCGCTATAAAGAACTTAAAGATATTATCGCCATTCTCGGTATGGATGAGCTCTCCGAAGACGATAAGCTCACCGTAACTCGGGCGCGTAAAATCGAGCGCTTCCTGTCTCAGCCCTTCCACGTGGCAGAGGTATTTACCGGAGCTCCCGGCAAGTACGTGAGCTTAAAAGATACCATTGCCGGCTTTAAAGGCTTGCTGGCAGGAGACTACGATAACCTGCCGGAGCAGGCCTTCTACATGGTCGGTACTATCGATGAAGCGGTGGAAAAAGCCGCGAAAATTTCTGAGAAAGCTGCCTAACACTGTCGGAATAAGTCCGGCCTTTCAAGGGCTAATAAGGCATTTAAAGCACCTATCTAGAGATTGTTTTTATGGCACAAACCTTACAATGTGACATCGTTAGCGCGGAAGAGGAAATATTTTCCGGCGCGGTGGAAATGCTTATCGCCGATGGCACCGAGGGGGAGCTAGGTATTGTCCATGGCCATGCCCCCCTATTAACCGGGCTCCTACCCGGGCCGGTACGACTCAAAACCACCAGTGGTGAGGAGCGCATTTTTTATGTGTCTGGCGGCTACTTGGAAGTGCAACCCTATGCCGTTACGGTGTTGGCTGACACTGCTCAGCGTGCCGGGGATATGGATGAAGCTGCAGCCCTAGAGGCGAAAAAGCAAGCTGAGCAAGCACTTAAAGATCACAGCGGCGAAATCGATTACTCAAAAGCTGCTGCCCGCCTCGCTGAGGCCGCCGCACAATTGCGCACCCTGCAACAGATTCGCAAAAAGGCCCGTGGCTAAGGCCTAAGGCCGCGGCGATTGCCGGCGCGCGCAGCTCGCCGGCAAGACAACACCGCCCCACTCTTCCCCGATTTATCGAAACTTACCGCTTCATTTCATCTGCTGTGCGCTACATTGAGTAGAATTAACGTTTAATTGGGTTAGGGCGCGGCAAATTAGGCTTGCTTAGATATATCGCCAACTACAAACGCGCCACAGTTTTCAACGTGTCGCGCTTTTCATTGTGTTGCGTTCTTTAACCTAAATTAATCAGTTGGATCTACTGCGGACGCCCAATGAACTGAAATTAAAGCGTTTTTTCAATTTTGCGGCGGCACCCGTAGAGTGACTACGAATTTGCCGCAAAAGTTAAAAAATTCACTCTAATTTCAGCCCCTT
>JAHQVY010000234.1 GCA_019634095.1 Cellvibrionaceae bacterium | reverse complement strand
GAGTGACTACGAATTTGCCGCAAAAGTTAAAAAATTCACTCTAATTTCAGCCCCTTGAACGCCCTCGCTACGATCCAACTGATTTATTTAGGATAATTGAGATTGATGTATATCTTGCTTCTGGTCAGGGCACTTGAGTGACCCAGAATCGAGCTCGCAGGTCTTGAGCCATGGGTGAGCGTTGACCTTGATATTTGTGGGGCGCAAGCAAAGGGATATGCCCGGCATCAAGATGGTCACCAGAAGGGCTTTGGTTGACGAGCTTATAGGGAGGGCGCTATTCACTGCCGGCTTGAAACAGAGCACACCCTATCTGAGTTTCTGCTTAGTACCTTTAGTTTATGACACGACACGAGTAAACTCGCCGCCATGAACGTTGAACGTGATGCGCTGGTATTTTCCGCCGCGCATATACTCTACGATTAGCTCAAACCTGTTTGTTGGAAAACCCTATGTCACGAAGTGTCGTAATCGCCGCCCTATATAAATTCGTTACACTGCGGGATTATTCAGAACTGCGAGAGCCGCTATTGGATTTTTGTCTGCGCCGAGAAATCAAGGGCACAATACTACTGGCTAAAGAAGGTGTTAATGGCACCGTGGCGGGCAGGCGCAAGGAAATGGATGAGTTGCTCGGCTTTTTGCGCCAAGACCCGCGTCTGGCCGACTTGGACCACAAAGAATCGTATGAGGCCGAGCAGCCCTTCTACCGGATGAAAGTAAAATTAAAAAAAGAGATTGTGACCCTGGGTGTAGCGGAGATAGACCCCAGCGATGTCGTCGGCACCTATGTGGAGCCAGAGCAGTGGAATGCACTGATTGCCGATCCCGAGGTCACCCTGGTTGATACGCGCAATCACTACGAATACGAAATCGGCAGTTTCGAGGGCGCGATTAATCCTAAAACCCAGCGTTTTAGAGATTTTCCCGCTTATGTCGAACAGCACTTGGACCCGAAAAAACACAAAAAGGTGGCTATGTTCTGTACTGGCGGTATACGTTGTGAAAAGTCCACTGCCTATTTAAAGCAGCAAGGGTTTGATGAGGTGTACCACTTAAAAGGCGGGATTCTGAAATACCTCGAACAGGTGCCTCGTGAACAGAGTTTGTGGCAGGGAGAGTGCTTTGTGTTTGACAATCGGGTTGCGGTGGATCATCAGCTGCAGCCGGGTAGTTACGACTTATGCCACGGTTGTCGTTACCCTATCACCGAGGACGACAGGCAATCGCCCGATTTTAAAGAAGGTGTTTACTGTCCGCGATGTAAACAAAGCCAGACACCGGAGCAGCGGGCAAGGTTTGAAGAGCGTCAAAAGCAAGTGCTTTTAGCGAAGCGGCGCCGGCAGGTGCATATCGGCTCTGCGCCTCCGGAACGCCAAAATCGGCGTTAGGGGTTTAAACAATGCACCACTAGGGCGGTTGAGACCTGTCGCAGAGCATTTTTACCGACAAGGGTATACTTTAAAAAGTCTAAATTAATCGTTTTGGCAATGATTCGATGGCAAAAATACTCCCATTCAAACGTCCCAGCCCTAAAAAAATGCATCAGGGTAAAAGCCTGTGCCGCGATGGCTTTCATAAATGGAAGCTCATAACGAAGAGTCAATTCGATGTAAAGCAGGGAAAGTTAGTGAGCGTTTATGAGTGTGAGCGCTGCGGAAAGACCAAAGTCACCACTCATTGACTCCGGCTTCGAGGCGCATCCTGTGAGCATCCAGGTGCTCTGTCACAACGGATATGAAACGGGAGGGCGATCTATCCTTGCTAAATTTCTGCTTAGCGATACACTTTACTTAGATTCAATTCGCTCTATTTGGCAAAAGTGATTAGTCGTTAAAACCGCGACGGGCAAGCTAGGTTTTTTTGATGGACTAGTTAGTTTATGTGGAGTCTTGTGCCTGTTGCTGTGGTTAATCGCACCGGAAGGGCTTAAGCGAGAGCGTAATATTCGCACCATAATGGGGGCGCACAGATTCTCGTCGCTTTGCCACTGCGCGCGACTGGCTGCAGTCGCCGACCATTGCCGCCAATCTATTATCTCCATCCCCTTCGCAGAGAGTGCATGCTTCTTATTTGTCGCTAGTTATTTGCCGCTAGTGCAGCGTGATTTTCTTGGTTGTTTTTTCTTACTTGAAGACGTTTTAGGGCTTTAAACTCGAGGCAGTACGCATTGCGGAATGGTTTAACGTATTTTATTTGGAGGCCAGAATAGTTTTTCGGCTTGCTGTATCCTTGAGTGGCGATAGGGCATATTGATCTTACGCTTCGAATCGCATGCCTTTGTATTGCGCGACCAGACAACTGCGAGCCCCCATCGGGTATCCAGGGCTTTCGCTAAATCGGCGGTGGGTCGCCTAATTCAACCTGCAACGGTTGGCGCATTATTGGGGCGTTTTTTAGCTAGCGCCAGCGCTCCTCTAATTATCTATATTTATGTATGAATGTGTTGTTACTAACTGCTAAATTCGCTAACAGTGTAAACAGCATTTAATAGCGTCGCCAATGGGCAGCTGAAAGGTGCAGCGATGATGTGGCCTGAATAGCAAACGCCAGTGGCCTTGGTGTAGAACTGAGTGGTTTGCAACACATGTTTTTTTGCGCGAGTCAGTGAGTTTTAAAATTTTTCCGTCTTTAAATCAAAAATATTAAAATATTTGTTAAGATATATTAAATTAGGTGTATTTTAACGACGGTGCTTGCGCGTAACTGACAGGTTTTTTTTAGGGGTTGTTAATGATTGTTGTGCCATACTGAGAATGCCATACTGACTGACAGCGTTCACCTCGCTGAAACAGTGGCTATAGCGTAGCTGGTACTAGCAATAGTGATTGCCGAACGTGACCAGGGCCATTTCAAGAATGCGCAAAGTTCATAAATGTTGCTGTGATTGGTTTGAATTATTGAATTAAGAGGTTTCTCTGAGTGACAACTATACTGGTCGCAGATGACCATGATTTGGTCCGGACAGGCATCGTAAGGTTATTGGAAGACATCGTTAATTTTAAGGTGGTTGGCGAAGCAAAAACCGGGGAAGAGTCGGTGAAGCTTGCGCGCGAGCTTAAACCCGATATCGTTTTAATGGATGTGAAAATGCCGGGTTTTGGTGGTATCGAGGCCACCAAAAAAATTCTCGCCAGCTGCGAGGCAACCCGGGTTATTGCTGTTTCTGGCGTTACAGATAATCTGTTTACCGAGAAGCTGATGAAGGCTGGCGCCTCAGGTTATGTGACAAAAGATGCGGAATTCGACGAAATCGTGAAAGCGATTTACTCGGTACAAAAGGGTAAGCCGTATATGAGCAGCGAAATGGCCCAGGAATTGGCGTTTCGCAAATTTTCGGGAGCGGGTCACGATCAATCGCCCTTTGAGATTCTTTCCGAGCGGGAGTTGCAGGTGTCATTAATGATAGCCAACGGGGAAAAACCGCCGAAAATTGCCGCAGCACTATGCGTGAGCCCAAAAACAGTAAACAGCTACCGATACCGTATTTTTGAGAAGTTGCATATTAAAAGCGACGTGGAGTTGGTGAGGCTGGCGATCAAATATAAACTCCTCGACCCTTAATTATTCGTCTCCTTTTTGATGGTGCCCCGCTAACTTATTATTGGTCGAGTTTGTTGTCTTCCATTTATTAGCTATTTATTAATGAGCCTTTCGCGTAATTTGACTCACATTGCAAAATTACAATTTTGCGAAAAATAGCCGTATGCGCTTGCTGCCACCGATGAGTGTTTAAACCGGATAAACGACCAGTACATTCCAAATACGGGTTTGGCGCCTGCGATTACCGAGAAAAGAAACGCTGTCCCCACCCTTAATGCCCACCTCAATAAAACCATGGCTTGCAGGGAACTAGCCGACAAGCTTACGTCACTGGTTAAAGAGTGGTCATTATCCTAAATAAATCAGTTGGATCGTAGCGAGGGCGTTCAAGGGGCTGAAATTAGAGCGAATTTTTTAACTTTTGCGGCAAATTCGTAGTCACTCTACGGGTTATCTACAGGGATGTAGTGTATTTCCGAAAGTTTGCTGGGAGCAAACTCGGTGCAGCCGCAAAATTGAAAAAACGCTTTAATTTCAGTTCATTGGGCGTCCGCAGTAGATCCAACTGATTAATTTAGGATTATCCTAAGCGTTGTATTTAAGATGCCGCGACACCGCCAAGTTAGTAAAGGACTGCGCTCGTTAGGCCTAGAAATCAAACGGTGCGGATGTAATATGCGGATGTAATATAATGTTGCGCAATGTCAACCGATTAAGGCTGTACCATGGCGCAAGCCCCTACAACGTTCGACGCGAAATCGTTCCTGCAAAACCTCACCCGCCAGCCCGGTGTGTATCAAATGTACAGTGATACCGGGGATATCCTCTATGTTGGCAAGGCTAAAAACCTGCGCAATCGCGTGGCCAGTTACTTTCGAAGTTCAGGCATTAGCAGCAAGACGCAAGCCTTGGTTAAGCGCATTGCTTCGATAGAAGTGACCATAACACCCAGCGAGGCCGAGGCATTGGTGTTGGAGCACAACCTGATTAAGGCGCAAAAGCCACCTTACAATATCTTGCTGCGCGACGATAAATCCTTCCCTTATGTGTATTTATCGGAGGGAGAAAAACACCCGCGTTTGGCGCTGCATCGAGGCCCGAAAAAAAACAAGGGGCGTTATTTTGGCCCCTACCCCAACGCCGGAGCGGTGAGAGAAAGTTTGAATTTTCTACAAAAAGTGTTTGGTGTACGCCAATGCGAGGACAGTGTGTACCGCAATCGCACGCGTCCCTGCTTGCTGTTTCAGATCGGCCGCTGCTCTGGGCCTTGTGTGGAGCGGGTGAGCGAGGGCGACTACGCCGAGGATGTGCAGCATACAGCGATGTTTTTGGAAGGGCGCAGTGAGCTGTTGAATCAGCGTCTGGAACAGGAAATGGATGCGGCCTCGCAGGCCCTGGCTTTTGAAAAAGCTGCGGCTTACCGAGATAGGATTGCATCGTTGCGGCAGGTGCAGGCGCAGCAAATTATTGAATCGGGTGAGCACAGCATGGATGTGGTGGCCTGTGAATGCGAAGCCGGGGCTTCCTGCGTGCATGTGCTCTATGTGCGTCAGGGGCGGATTATGGGCAGTAAAAGCTACTTCCCCAAAGATAAGCTGGAAAGTGATGCCGCCGCCACTTTGCGTGCCTTTCTGGCTCACAACTATCTCGGCGGCAGTGCAATGGATACGCCTTTGCAAATTATTGTCAGTCAGCAACTGGATGATGCCGAAGTGATTGCTCAGGCAGTGAACGATGCCTGTGGGAAATCGGTGAAAATTATCGCGAATGTGCGAACTTACAAAGCCAAGTGGCTCGCTATGGCGATTCAGGCAGCGCGCAGCAATTTGCAGGGTCACCTCAACCACGCGCAAACCTTGCTGCAGCGCTTTGAAGCTTTGCAATTGGCGCTGGATACGGAGGAGGTAATGACGCGAATTGAGTGTTTTGATATTAGCCATTCGAGTGGCGAAAAGACCGTCGCCTCCTGTGTGGTTTTTGAGCGCGGCGGTGCGCTAAAGTCCGATTACCGCCGCTTTAACATTGATGGCATCACCCCGGGGGACGACTATGCTGCAATGGAACAGGCGTTGAATCGCCGTTATTCGCGTTTGCAAAAAGAAGCGAAAAAAATGCCCGATCTACTGCTGATTGACGGCGGGGCGGGACAATTGGGTAAAGCGCGGGCAGTACTTGCAGAGCTGGGCATTGACGATATTTACTTGGTGGGCGTGGCCAAAGGTACAACGCGCAAGCCCGGCTTCGAAACGCTGGTGTTCGCGGACGGCAGTGAGCGAGTGTTGGATAGTGATAACAGTGCGCTGCATCTCATTCAGCAAGTTCGCGATGAGGCTCATCGCTTTGCTATCACGGGGCACAAACAGCGTCGCGATGTTGCGCGAAAAACCTCCACTTTGGAAGCCATTGAGGGGGTAGGCCCCAAGCGACGCAAAGCGTTACTACAATACTTTGGTGGTTTACAAGAGGTGATGCGTGCCGGGGTGGATGATCTTGCAAAAGTCCCCGGCATTAATAAAAAAACTGCCCAGCATATTTACAGCGCATTGCACAGCGAGTAGGGTGCACACTTTATTATAAACAGGCTAAGCTCAGTATTGTGTGAAGTCTAAAACGAAGCGGACTAGATGTTCAACATCGCTAACCAACTAACATTGCTTAGAATCATCTTTATTCCTCTCTTGGTTCTTATTTACTACTCCTCCTTAGAATGGCGCTACCTGTTAAGTGGCGCGCTATTTAGTTTGGCGGGTATAACCGACTGGCTAGACGGCTATATAGCGCGCAAGTACGGTTTGACGACGCCGTTTGGCGCCTTCTTAGACCCCGTGGCAGACAAGCTGATGGTGGCGGTAGCCCTAGCTTTGCTGATTGAGCACTACGGCGATATCTGGTTTACGCTGCCGGCGGCGGTGATTATTTGTCGGGAAATATTGATTTCTGCACTCAGAGAATGGATGGCTGAATTGGGTAAACGCGCCAATGTTGCAGTCTCTATGATTGGTAAAATAAAAACGACCTTTCAAATTATCAGTATTATTATCCTTTTAGCATTCACAAAAGACGCCTATCCCTTACTAAACCAATTGGGTTTTGTGGCGATTTACCTTGCCGCTATTCTCACATTTTGGTCCATGCTTATATACATTCGCGCGGCTTGGCCCAGCCTAAAACAGCAGACCGATCAGCGCTGAGCTCACCGATAATCCTAAATTAATCAGTTGGATCTACTGCGGACGCCCAATGAAATAAAATTAAGACATCCACTAACTTGACAAAGATTGATCTCTCGTTTATTTTCCTGACATGGCTATAAAAAGAGAAGTACAGGTCTGCTTAGAATCGACACCCTATTATCACTGCTATGTGCGTTGTGTGCGCCGCGCGTTTTTGTGTGGCAATGATCAATTGAGTGGTGAAAACTACGATCATCGCAAGCAGTGGGTGGTGTCGCGTCTAAAGTTTCTTTCTTATATATACGCCGTCGATATTTGCGCATATGCGGTGATGTCTAACCACTATCACGTGGTGTTGCATGTCGATAAGGCGCGGGCCTTGTCGTGGTCTAAAGAGCAGGTGGTGGAGCGATGGATGCAGGTTTATGCGGGTGATACCTTGGTCGATCGCTGGCAGGAAGATCCAGAATCTCTAAACGCGGACGCATTGGCGCAAGTGAATGTAACAATTGCAAAGTGGCGCGAGCGCTTGTATAGCATCAGTTGGTTTATGCGCGGCATTAATGAAACCGTAGCCCGCATGGCCAATCAAGAAGATAACTGTAAAGGGCGGTTTTGGGAAGGGCGTTTTAAAAGTCAAGCCTTACTCGACGAGGTTGCTCTTCTGAGTTGTATGGCATATGTCGATTTGAATCCGCTGCGTGCAGGCGTTGAAGATAATTTAATGGATAGCGATTTTAGTTCCATTCAGCAGCGTTTGTACGAACATAGTCGCCGCAAGGCCAACAAAAGTGCCGATGAGAAGCGTCTGATTAAGCGCGTGCAGCAGCAGCGACGAATTAAAGAACTGCTCGATTTAAAGCACTTGCCCGAGGCCAGTCTAATGCCCTTTTCCAGTTCGTATTCCCGTGTAAGCGGCGAGGTTTTGCCTTTTTCCCGGGACGACTATTTTGAGTTGCTTTATCGGACGAGTGCCATTATTCAACAGGAAAAAGCAGGTTTTGCGCCCCAAGATAGCCCTGAAGTATTAAAGCGTTTCAACGTTAGAACTGAACATTGGCTGCGTCATGTTAAATTCTTTAATACTAATTATGGTTTTTGCGTGGGCAGGTTAGATACCATGCGTAACTTCGTTGAAAACGCCCACCGTGCTTTAGGTAAGGGGGTTTTCGCTTCCAGTCAGTTTTATCGCTAGGGGGCTCGCTTGGCGGCTGCTAACAACTTGGCAGCGGCACTATTTGACAGTTCACAACCACATTACCGCGTAGTTCGGCGTTGAAGGGAGGTGCTTCGCTGGTCTTATCACGCCCGCTTTTTAGTATGTATTGCGGTTACATGCTAATAAGAAACTAGGCAAGTTTGACTCTTGTTTTAACTCGCCGCGAATACCGCCTGCTTAATAAGCGAGTCACTCGCGTCGCCGCTGGTCACGGTGAAAACAAGCCGTGTCGGAGTGTCGGTCACCTAAGGTTTCCCCTCGTCAGTACTTTGGTCGCGACTAAATACTCGCAGTGTGTTTAGGGCCAACTGCGCCTTGTCTGTCGGTACAAAAATATGGTCGTGAAAATACCCGGCAAGTATATTGGCGCTGATACCTGTTTGCGCGAGCTGTGTCGAAACAGCTGCGGTTAAACCCACTGCATTTAGGCTCGAGTGAATATTCAGAGTAATCTTCTTAAAGCTTGAATCAAATTCGATATGGTATTGGATTGCTTTACTTAAGGGGATAACTAAACTCAAGCCTTCAGCCTCCTTGATCGACGCCAAGGGGCTTAAGTGTTGATGGTCGCCATAGTCTGCTGGCAATGAGCAGAATATGTATTCTTCACTGGATAAAACCGGTGACATCGCGGTAAGTAGTTTTCTTAAGTCGGACTCGCCGATCATCGGTTTCATTCCTTGGTTCAATCAATTTTGAGGCAAATACCACATTAGATGGAATATAAATCATTGGTCTAGCGTGTTGGAGTCGCTTGGTGTTTTTCAATATTATTAGTACCATAAGCATTAAGCAATACGACTGATTTATGCCTTACACTTGCTCATCGACTGCGCCGGTTAGTTGTTACTTGAGAGCTCGGCCGCTTTATTTAATAAATTATCTTTTTTTAGATTGAAAAGAAACACGACCTTTTGTTTTAAACAATCAGTCCTAGGGAAAAGAGCGACGAGCTTATACGAACATATTAATTATGTGTTAGAAAAAGTGGATGGCCCTTCTACATTTCTTGCCCGTAAGCGCCGATTTGCCCAAAGGTAAAATTCGATACCTGCTGGGAATATAGTAAAGACCGGTCCAGACATTGTGAGTCACTCGTGCCCGTCATTGCTACTTATGCTGTATCAAGTTATTTAACACATCCTGTTGCCAGCAGTTTTGAATAGTCGAAGCTGCAGTTTACTTAAAGCACCGCGCGTAAAAACGTTTAAGTAGTACACAATCGATATAACTTTATTAAGGCTTGTAACGTGACCCGTGGCCGAACAAACAGCGCGGTACTTACGGCATAGCACTGCCCAACCGAGGTCGGCATATTTAGGCCTAATAGGCTTGAGTTAAAATCTGAACCGGAATTTCACCCTTGGCACCGCTCCTGCGATGTTACGGAGAAATGCTCGGGCGTGTTGCCTGATTTTAGTGTGTTGAGCAAACAGGTGCTGCGCGTCGCAATCCAATGGCTGGTTTTTGCAGGCTTTTCTTAAGGTGTGATTGTTGCGCAATCACAGGCACTGTGGTGGGCCCACTCCCGCATCAGCAGCTGCTCGGCGCAGTGGGTGATGGCAAAACCTAGAAAT
>JAHQVY010000030.1 GCA_019634095.1 Cellvibrionaceae bacterium | reverse complement strand
CGTGTCGGCCAGTTTGCTTTATTTAACCTGTTCGCAAAACAAAACCTGCATTGGTTTAAAGCCGGTAGCGGCGGGCTGCGATAAAACCGAGCAGGGTTGGCGCAATCAAGATGCCTTGCAGTTACAACAACTTTGCGCACCGCCATTACCCTACCACCGTGTTAATCCCATTGCGCTAATTTCGCCGCTCGCACCGCATATAGCCGCCGCAGAACAGGGCGTGACTTTGAGTGCGGAAGCGATTGCTTCGCACTGTGCTGCAGTGTTGCAACACGGAGTAGATCTCGGTCTTGTCGAGGGAGCTGGCGGTTGGCGAGTGCCTCTTAACGACAGCGAAAGCTTGGCCGATGTTGCTAAAAAACTTCAATTACCCGTGGTGTTGGTGGTGGGCTTGCGCTTGGGCTGCATTAATCACGCTTTGCTCAGCGCCGACGCGATTCGCGGAGATGGTTTAAAGCTAGCGGCTTGGGTGGGGAATTGCATCGACCCCAATATGCACGCGGTGCAAGAGAATTTTGCGACGCTGTCGCAGCGCCTCGACGCCCCGTGTCTGGGATTTATTCCTCACCTCGACTTCGTGACGCCGCAAGACGCAAGTCTTCACTTAGATATACGCAAATTACTGTAAACTCGAAGTCAACAAGAAAAATTAGTCTTAGTTGCCGGAAGTTTATAGTGCTCGACGGCTTTTTTTTTTGTGGGATAGCGGGTAGACTTAATTTAGCCGTTCGAAAAGTGAGCGGTTGACCCAGGCCAATCGTGTTTTTTTACTTTGCGCTTGGCTGTTTCGGAATAGGAAGTGTCGGAATAGGAAGTGTCGAAATAAGCCGTGTCCGAATAAGCAGTGTCGGAATAAATACCCGCATTTTGCTTCGGGCGTGCAAGGGTTGCACTAGCATCGCTGTAAGCTGGAGTAAATTGCTCGGGTTTCCCGGCAACTGAAAATCGCCGTCGCGTTAATGTGGCCGTAATGCTTGATAAAATGTATGAGTCAATAAAGTGATTTATCGATGAACTCAGTTATTAACGAAGGTATGCGCGGCATGCATTATAGTCAGCGCGAAATGCAGAAATCCGCCCATGAAGTGGCGAGTGCAAATGTGACGGAAAACTCAGAAGCTAAGACAAATCCTGATACAGTGAGTCTGGTTTCCCCTGTCGATGAAAGCAGTAAGGCGGATTCCGGTGGTGACCTAACCGAACCCCTATTTGAAATGCGCAGACAAGAACAGATTTTTACGGCGTCTGCGAAAATGATAACCGTTGCAAACGAGGCACTTGGGAGTCTTATAAATGTTAAATCTTGAGCAAGTTATGGCCTATCTACGGTGGTTTTTCTTGGGCGAAAATGTCGAGCAGCCCAAGCCCATCCGAATTAAGGTTGAGCGCGAAGAGGACCAGCGAGGCCGCAACCGGCACCACCGTTAAACTTCAATCTCCAATTCTCAAGCGCTGGTTATTTGGTATCCGAGTGTAAAGCTTGCTAAAGTTAATGAACTAGCTTGGTGAGTTGTTTATGTTTAGCAAGGTTGGCAGCGCAAATCTTACGCTCGGTTATCAAACGTACGGCCAGAATGTTCAGGGCAATGCAAAGCCGAGCAATGGCCGTGTTAGCACTGATCAGAGCAGCGCGCATGCGTCTTCAAAAACCCTAGATAATCAGCCCTCGAATACTTCCCTGCTGCACTCCGGTCAACGGAGTTCTTTCCAGCCCGTAGCTCGCCTGTCGGCGGCGTCGGAGTTACAGCCTCAAGCGAGCAGTCTGTCCGATCGCTCTTCCTCCTCCTCTTCATCTTCAGAAAGCCCGCCAACGCTGGGTGATGACTCGCAAACCGATAAGTTGGAGCGAGGCAGCCAGGCTCAAGATCAGGCTTTGATTAGCCAGCTAGCCGCCAGAGATCGCGAGGTGCGGGCCCACGAGCAAGCGCACATGGCTGTTGGTGGCGCTTACGCAGGTGCTGCGAAATATCAATTTCAGCGCGGGCCAGATGGGGTAAATTACGCCGTTGGCGGTGAAGTGCCTATCGATGTCTCGAAAGCGGCCAACCCGGAACAAACTATCCGCAAGGCGCAGATTGTGCGCCGCGCTGCACTCGCACCCGCCGAGCCCTCGCCGCAAGATAGACTTGTAGCTGCCGAGGCTAGCCGCATGGAAATGCAGGCGCGCCAGGAGTTAGCGCTCGAGTTGCGACAGGAGCCGTCCCGGCAGCGCGGCGGTTCCGAAGCCAGTAATGCGAATCCATACGAGATGAGCGATGCTATTTCTGCCCAAGACCGGCAGGGGATGTCGAAAAGTGCAGCGTTAAGCCAGGACCAGGCGCCGCAATCTGCCGGTTTGACCGCAAGCCAGGGCGCAGGCCATGGGGGGATGACGGATAATGGGTTAATAAATAGTCACGATGTTGGCGGCCGCCCCGCTGCTATAGCCTCGCGCCTGCTGGCTGGCATTGCTGCGAGCAGCGGTTTTGCCGGCCCCAGCCCCGGTGATCTGTTAAACGAATTCGCCTGATCCAGCGCTGTTCGCCCTTTAAATTCGTCGCCGAGTCTCTCACAATAGTAACAGGCGCTAGCCGATGCGGCGCGTTACATAAACTAATTAAAACAATGGGTTTCTGTTATGACCGATTATCGTGCTCCCTTGGATGATCTGCGTTTTGTTATCAAACATCAACTCGACATTCCCCAATATTGGCCCGGATTTAACGCCATGGAGGAGGTCGATCTGGAAACGGTCGATGCGATTTTTTCAGAAGCGGGCAAAATTTGCGAAGAAGTGATTGCCCCCCTCAACCGTGCGGCAGACGAACAGGGTTGTCAGTTGAATGCAGGTGCTGTTACCACTCCCCAGGGCTTTGTCGATGCGTATCGCGCATTTAATGAAGGTGGTTGGGGCGCACTTAGCGGCAACCCGGGATACGGCGGCATGGGTATGCCAAAAAGCGTGGTTTCCGGTGTGGAAGAAATGCTGCAAGGGGCTTGCATGGCCTTTGGCTTGTCGCCGATGCTCACCGCCGGCGCCTGTTTGGCTATTGATGCTCACGCAAGTGAGGAGTTAAAGCAGCGCTATCTCGGTAAAATGTATAGCGGCCAGTGGTCCGGTTCTATGTGCTTAACCGAACCTCATGCGGGGACCGATCTCGGCTTAATTCGCAGCAAGGCCCAGGCCCAGCTCGACGGTAGTTATTTGATTACGGGTACCAAAATATTTATTACCTGGGGCGACCACGATATGGCGGAGAATATCGTCCATTTAGTGTTGGCCAAATTGCCCGACGCACCGGCTGGGGCAAAAGGTATTTCTATGTTTTTAGTGCCCAAGCGCTTAGTTGACGACGATGGCGAAACCCTCGGCGAAGCTAACGCGGTAAGTTGTGGTGCGCTGGAAAAGAAAATGGGCATCAAAGCCTCGGCGACTTGCGTTATGAATTTTGACGGTGCTAAGGGTTGGTTGGTTGGGCCGCCAAATAAAGGCCTTGCCTGTATGTTTACCATGATGAATTATGAGCGCGTTGTCGTGGGCATCCAAGCGATAGGCGCGGCGCAGCACGCTTATCAAATTGCGCTGGCTTACGCCCGCGAACGCCTGCAAAGTCGCGCGCCGGGCGGTGCAGCTTACCCCGATAAACCCGCCGACCCCTTGATTGTATTGCCCGATGTACGACGCATGCTACTCAATGCCAAGTGTCACATTGAGGGTGGACGTGCGCTTTACATTTATGTCGCCAATTGTTTGGATGGTACGAAGTACGCCAAAGACGACACACAGAAACGCATTTTTGAAGACCGAGTGGCACTGCTGACACCGGTAGCGAAAGCCTTTCTTAGTGATCGATGTTTCGAAGCGGCTGTTTCCTGTCAGCAGGTGTTGGGTGGTCACGGTTATATCCGTGAATGGGGTTTGGAGCAGCTGGTGCGGGATATCCGTATTACGCAAATTTACGAAGGTACCAATGGTGTTCAAGCTGCCGATTTACTGGGGCGAAAAACACTGGGTAGCGGAGGTGGCTTATTGGCGAGTTTCTGCGATGAAATAGAGCAATTTATCGAAGCCAATGGGAGTCGCCCATTGAGTGGGGTTCTGCAAAATGCTGTTGCCACGTTGCGGCGGGCTACCACCGCGATATTGCAGCAAGGTCAGCAAAGCGACAGCTGTCCCGAGGCCGCAGCGATGGATTACTTAGACTTGCTGGGTTACGTGAGTGTGGCGTATATGTGGTTTCGCGCATCCTGTGTGGCGCAAGATATGCTCGCAGAAGGCAGCCAAACATTCGATAGCAATCAATTGCAGGCAAAAGTTCACGCGGCGCAATATTATTTCCATCGCATGTTGCCGATTATAGAAACCTATGCCGCTAATGTCAGTGAGACCGGTGCTTCGATGATGGCGATTCCCGATGAAATGTTTTAATAAACGACGACGTTTTGATTAATTTAGGATTAAGGCTTTGCGCGCGATTTGCCGGGGCTTGGCATAGCTGAGCTGCGTTTTATTTTGACGCTTACGGTCTCGCAGTGACTTGAAAGCCCTCGGCCATAAGGCCGAGGATTGTTACCGATAAACGAATTACGGTTGAATGGTGAAGCCGTACAACTTAGCCCCTTCATCAACCACTGAGATATCGCTATTAAAAGTAAAGCGCAAGAATACTTGCTCTTTTCCGGCGAAAGAATACAGGTCTAAAGGAATTGTTTGCCTTTCCAAAACACCGGTTTGACCAAACAGGAGTTGTGTATTCCCCTCGCCGTCTTCGGCGCTTATGGTCACTGAATCGAAGAAAAATTCGGTGCTAAACTCGAAATCCACACTTAGAGTGGCGCTGGTCAGTGCACTTAAGTCGAAAGCCGCAGCGGCAGTACTTTGAATATTATTGCTATACGTTGGATTGTAGCCCAGTTGCAGCACGCCATCGACAAGTTGCCAACCCAGTTCAGCCGGGTTTTCGTTGAATATAGTTAACGGGTTCAATGTGTTGTCGGAGAAGTCTTTAGCGAAACCGGCCTCATCGACTGTTACCACATCACTGGCGAAAACTAAGAAGTTGCGTTTAACATTCCAAGCCGTTTTGCCTCGATAGTTGATGCCTTCGAAGGTAATAAGGTGAGAGCCCACATCGAGATCTTCGATAAATAATTCCACGTCTTCGGGGTTAAACCCGCTGTTCACGGTTTCAACTTGTCTGAACTCACCATTGATATAAACATTGATCTCGGCCGTCATTTGGGTTGAGAGTTTATACAAGGCGGCACTGCCAAATACCGTTTGTTCATCGGCGGCTGTAGAAGGCACTACGGCGCTTAAATAGCGAGGCTGCAGGCCTTTTAAAAATAGTTTTTTAGTGATGGTTTTAATTTGTCTCGCATTGGCATTGAGCAAGTCACTTTTACTGGGGCTGACATCAATATCGGCACTGCAACCAAAGTCTTCGATTATTTTTCCCTCACTAGGTCCAAAGCGAACAATCTGTCCCCAGGCCACTCGCATGCGGTGATTGCCAGGTAAGGCCGGGAAATCCAGCGGTGCCAACATGTTAAGCAAGCTGTGTTCCCAAACATTGGCGCCGCCGGCACCGGTGCGGGGTTCTTCGCCAAATAGCATTGCGGCGTCGTTGTCCTGCATTGAGCAAGCGAAGAGGTCGGAAGCGGAGTAGCTGCTTGCATTGGCGAGCACTGCCACCGGTTTGTAGTAAAACTGCCCAAATCGATTAACTATGGAAGGGGCGGTATATAGGGCGTCGTCGGTGAGTTCGCGATCGCTGCCCTCCACGGCATTAATATTTTCCGTCCACTGCGGGTCAAAAAATTGCCCTAAGAATGTATCATTGAGCAAGCGTCGATTTAAATCACTATTGACTATGCGCCCTCCCATCGATTCCACATTTATTGAACGCGCGAAAAATTGATACAACTGGTTGGCTAAATCTACCGAACCGCCGCCGTTATCGCGAATATCGAAAATGAGGCCCTTGGTTTCGGCAAGTTCTTCGAATAGCAAACGCTGTATTTCGGCGAGGGTGGCATTGTTGCCCGTTGCCGGCACAAAACTGCTCAAGCGCAAATAGCCAAAATTTCCGTACCGATTTTCAATAATGCCCCAAGTAAGCGTTGGTTCTGCAGAGGGGTTGCTGGGGTAGCTAGCAAGATTTTCTAAATCGTAACGCGCCAGCAGTTGGTTGCGTTGCTCCTGCCAGAGGTCTTTGCTTTGCAGTATATCTTCGCGACGCAACTTTTGAGGTGGTAGGCTATTCGGTGTATTTTGAATGGAGAAGTCTGTGGAATTGTTTTCCACAGCAGCCGGCGGCACTTCGGTAATCCAGGGAAGGGTGATAGTGTATTTTTTGCCTTTTCTTTGTTTGCCGTTCCCAGATGCGATAAAGGTCATCGTCACTGCGTCTTCTTCGGGAACCGGCTGCAATAAGTGCGGAATAAAGGTAAGGCTAGCCATTGCGCGAGTGAAACCGCCAAAATCGTTGGCGCCTTGGGAGAAGACAATTCTGTCCTCGATAGCTTGTTTTACGCGCTTTTTGTTGTAGTAAACCAGCGTATCGCCGATTGCTGGAACGGTCTCGCCTTCGGCAAAGCTTGCGAAAAGCTCCGCATTTACAGAGTCGACTCTAACTTGGGAGTATTTGAGAATTTTATTCTGCGGTATATAAGGGTTTTCCAATGTACGTGTGAAGGTTAGCGGTAGTAAACTCCTATACTGATTGTAAGGGGAGGGGAAAATATAATTCAGGTGCAGATCGCGCTGGGAGGCAAATATATCAAATAATTGCAGTTCCATTTCGGCTGTGCTGACATCCTCAATATTTATCAGTAGCTCATCGATAACTGGGAGCTGGTCTTCTAATTCGGGGTAGAATTCAAATTTATCTAAACGATTTACATATAAACTTTCGAAAAATTGCTTGGTTTGTTCAACCAGCAGCACTTTTTCTTGCAGAGTAAGTTCAGGGAATATAATCTCGTCCCGCACATCTTCTAAACGTTGTAGCTCCTGGGAAAAGGCGACAGTGGATAGGAAAAGCATTAACCAAAGCACCACAAAACGATAGTGTCGTAAGGTAATCATAGATGTACCTAGCCCTTGATATGAGTTTTTATTTAATCGATCTGGTGCGTTCGCAACAGATCGTTTGATGTCGCGAAATACTATTATTTTGTACAGGTCTCCTTGTAAAAAGCATTAATAATTAATAAATTGGATCATTTAAACTTATCAATGCAATCCGTTCGTGTTAAATGTTGCGGCGCGTGAAACATTGCCTGACAGCTGCAATGAGCCGAGCCACTGGAGTGACGATGCCCTCCCTTAGCTGATTCCCCAGGTGCTGACGCAACGAATTCAATAACGCACTTGTTTAAGACGAGCGGTAACTGGTTACACTCAATAACAACAGCAGAATTTTGCTAAATCTTTTTAAGCTTTATTTGTTTTTTTGCTCGGTAACAGCGTAAGGAGACTCTCCGTTTTAAAACCGTGACGAGCCGTTGGTGGCTGAAATGGGGTGAACCCGCAGGCTGTTTTCTGCGTTAGCATGCAATCTTTTTGGGAGCGGGCTATG
>JAHQVY010000233.1 GCA_019634095.1 Cellvibrionaceae bacterium | reverse complement strand
TGTTTGTTGCTATATGAGTTGTTTGTTGCTATTGGAAAGGGATGGCCGGGTTATTTTCCAGGCATGCAAGCGTCGGGAACGCGTGCATAGCGCCCAGGGAAGGCTTGCGCGGCCTGGACAACGCAATGCGCCGGGCATCCCTGGAGCGGCAGCCAAAGGAAGTATCATTCATGCTGGGGTCCACATTACCTAGCACCGAGTGTTGTTTAAAATAAACCACAGGAGTAGGCAATCCCACCGTATGTTTATGCATCGCTTTTCCAGCCAACCGGCTGAAACTCTGCTATCCGACCCGACAACCTTTGCAGTGGTTACCTTTAATGGTTGCTGCGAAGTTTCGATACCCGGTCTTATTCACTCGGGCATTGAGGCCTTACCGGAATCCGAGTCGGTTGAGGTATGGCAAATCCCCGGCGCCGAGGTGCAGCGAGAGCAGCGCGGAGATTGCTATATTACAAAAACGCAAGACGTCCTCTGCGCCGCGGTTTGCGCAAGTGCCACCGAGTGCTTAGATATAAAACAAGCCGCTTATCGCAGCTATATGCAGCTTATCGATATTATGGCTGAAACCGCTTACCCCTACCCACTGCGTTTTTGGAATTACCTGCCACACATTAATCGCGGCGCGGGAGACCGAGAATACTACAAGGTTTTTTGCGAGGGACGCCTAAACGCATTTTCGCAAAGCGGCTACCTCAACGAGCAGTTCCCAGCGGCTTCCGCACTTGGCCACGGTGGTGACGCTGCGGTTTTTTATGTGTTTGCCAGCAAGCAGCCAGCAAAGCACTTTGAAAACCCCACGCAAGAAAAGGCTTATCACTACCCCCGACAGTACGGGAAAAGCCGCCCCTCCTTTGCTCGCGCCACCGCTTTAAGCCCGCAGCGCGAATCCACCCTATTTATTTCCGGCACCGCTGCCATCGTGGGCCACGAAAGCATTCATTGCGGGGCCACACAAGCCCAGGTAGAAACCACCCTCGACAATATTCGAACACTTTTAGCACACAGCGGCAGACACATCTCAGCGCTGCAATCCTTTAAAGTCTACCTGCGCGATGCCGCCGCTCTGACGCAGGTCAAAAACATCGTGCAATCGCAATTCCCCAAGGTCGCAACACTGTATACTCGGGCGGATATTTGCCGGGATAACCTACTCGTTGAAATTGAAGCACACTGTGAGTCTGGCGCCAGCGCCGGCAAACAAGAGCCGCTCATCAGAACTAAAACTCAAACGCTAAGGTTACAGTAAAGCCGCGACGAGGATTTGCCGAAAATATGTGTAAATACATTGACCGTGCGTGGCGGGTTGCCGCGACTGGCTTTAGTTTTGCTATTTTCGGCTTGGGAGGCTGCCTACTGGGGATTCTTATTCTGGTAACCCTATACCCCAGTCCTTTTGATTTGAGTCGCAAGCAACGTTGGACTCGCCAGTCCATCAGCGTAGCCTGTTGGATTTATGTGCGAATTATGCGCGGCTTGGGCTTACTGAGCTTCTCTTTCGCAAACCCCGAACAACTCAAACAACCGGGCCAGCTGGTTATCGCCAACCACCCCACTCTGCTCGATGTGGTGTTTTTACTGTCGCAAATGCCCGCGGCGAATTGTATTGTCAAAGCCGAACTGTGGCGCAACCCCTTCACTGCTGGCCCGGTGCGCCTAGCAGGTTACCTGCGCAACGACGCGGTGTTAATAGAGCAAGCAGCGGCAAAAATTAATGGCGGCCAAACCCTGATTATTTTTCCCGAGGGCACCCGCACCCGTCCGGGACAAGCGATGAAATTTAAGCGCGGTTTTGCCAACATCGCGCAGCTTGCCAAGTGTAAAGTGACCCCAGTGATCATTGATTGTTCACCGCCAACCTTACAAAAATACCAAAAGTGGTATCAAATACCCGAGCGCCCCCCCAAATTTACTTTTAAAGTACTCGCGCCCATCAATGTTGGCGAACGCAGCGATTTTAACCGACCAAAAACCATACAAGTTCGCCACCTTACGCGCCTTTTTCAAACTGTTTTACAAGGCCGACCGGTGCCGAAACATTAATATACACAAACACGTTTTATCGAGTTAAGATTCTGTATAATGTGCGCGGTGCAAAGCAAAATGTATGGGGTTTCCAATACCGCAATTCGGCTTTGCCTGCCAAAGCAGTCAAACAAAAATTAATTCATGGTGGGATTTTAAACATCGCTCTCGATAGTTGAAACAGATAGTTGAAACAGATAATTTAGACAGATAGTTGAAACAGATAATTTAGACAGATAGTTGAAACGGATAATTGAAACGGATAGGTAAAACTGACAGCTAATTAACCCGGCAGGGATTATAGAAAAATGACTAGAGATCAAATATTTACCCATGTTACCGATCTTATGTACAAACTGTTCGAACTGGAAACTACAGAAATAAAACCAGAATCCGAACTGCAAAAAGATCTCGACATCGACAGCATAGACGCCGTAGACCTAATGCTGGAATTAAAAAACCTCACCGGTGAAAAAGTGTCTCCAGAGGCCTTTCACGAGGTCAAAACCGTACAAGATGTTGTCATCACCTTAGAAAGGTTGATGCAAGAAAGAGAACTTAACTTAGAAAAAACCCCCGAATAATAGTCGCCGCAAAGCGATAACCAACGCATCAAAACGCCCAATGACTAAATGATCAGCGCTTCAATCGAAATTACCGCGCCTTTTTTCGATGTCGACTCTTGTCATATCGTTTGGCACGGACACTACGTAAAGTATTTCGAACTAGCGCGCTGTTGCCTGCTCGACAAAATTGGTTATAACTACAAACATATGGCTGAGTCGGGTTACACTTTCCCGGTGGTAGACCTGCAAGTTAAATATGTGCAATCGGTAAAATTTATGCAAACTATTGTTGTGCAGGCTCGGCTACAGGCTTGGGAAAATAAGCTCATTATTCATTACACAATTAAAGACCAAAGTAGTGGGCGTACCTGCACTAAAGGCAGCACGACCCAAGTAGCCGTAGCGCTCGAGAGCGGTTTACTGCAATTTGAAACGCCAGCAGCACTGCGAGATAAAGTGCAGCGCTGTCTAAACGCGGGCACGGAAACATAGATATGCCTCGCTATGCGAGTTTTCCGCCACTAGTACTCAGCCTAATGGCAAGCCAATACAGTGTGGCAGGGGAAGCTCAACCGCAGGCTATCGACCCCGCTTTCCTGCCACAAGCCTGTATTTTTTCTGCCGCTTTTCAGCAAACCCAAACCCTGGCAGATATCCCTAAACCCTTAATCAGTGAGGGCAAGCTGTTCTTTAATTGTGAAACTGGGCTTATTTGGCAACAGCAATCGCCCCTTGCAGAAACCCATATCTATGCCCGCACACAGGGCGTATTGCGTGTAGCGAACAACAATCAGCTGCAGCCGCGCAATGAGAAACTGCAAAAAAATCTAACAAAACTGTTAAACGGGTTAATGGGCGGTGATACTCGGTATATAAACCGCTATTTTAAGACCGGACGCCGCAGCAAGTCGCAACTGGAACTATTGCCAAAACGAAAAGCGATTGCCAAATTTATTTCGCGGATATCAATACGCAAACACCCCCATTCAAAAGAGATTTTCTGGGAAAGCCCCATCGGCAATACCAGCTTATTAAAAATCTACCAACTAAAAAGCTATCGCAAATTCACCAAAGCACAATGCCGGGAATGGCTGCAGCTGCAGCAGGGCGAACCCAGTTGCCAAGTACTAAATGATGAACCCTAGGCCTGGAGATGCGGACTTTATAACGCGCTCAGATACCGCTCTGCGCGCAGCCCTGGTTATCTTAGCGGTTGTCAGTGCGGTTTTTTTTGTGTCCCGCATTTGGCTGCCGATTGCGATCGATACCAACCTTAAAAATTTATCGCCGGCACTGTCTAAAAATCCGCATTTGAGCCGCGCCATCGACTGGTTATCCGGCGCACTGGAACAGCGCTTTGTCTTATTACTCGAGGCCAACGACGAAGATAAACTGTTCGATATTGCCGCTGAACTAAATGATAAATTAACTCAGCTCGGTGCGATTAAGCCGCAGGCAGAACTGGGCTTTGACCAACTCTTACCCATATATGCGGCCTACCCCTTTAATTTTCTCAGCCCGCAAGATCGCCTGAACTTGCAATCCATCTCGGCGAGCCAACAGGCACAGCAAGCCGCTGCCGACTTGTATCGCGTGGCGGTTTCGGCGCGCCTGCTTCCTCTCAGCCAAGACCCCTATAACTTTCTAAGCAATTACTTGCTAAATTTAGCGGAGCGTGTCGGCGGCAGCAACTTTAATGAGGAGGGCGTAATGGTTAAACACATCGCCGGCAAAACTCACTACTACCTGCCAATGGTTTACCGTATTTCTCAAGGCAGTTTGTCCATGACAGTGCAGGAAGCCTTAATTTCCCGCCTAGATACGCTAGAAAAAGCGCTTGTCGCAACCGACCCCGCGGTACATTTATATCGCTCGGGTATTGTTTTTTACGCGGCAGAAGCGGCTAGCGAATCGAAAAGAGATATCAGCGTTATTAGTATTGGTTCGAGCTTGGGTGTGGTATGCCTACTTCTGTTCGCCTTTGCTTCGCTGCGCACGTTAATTATCCCCCTGTTGGGTATCGTGTTCGGTATTGCCTTCGCCTTTGCCGTTACTCACAGCATGTTTTCCTCGATACACATTCTAACCATTGTGTTCGGTGCCAGCTTAATCGGCATTGTTATCGACTACGCAATTCACTACTTTTTTCATTGGCCCAACGCGCAATCTGCCGACAAACGCCGCATTCTTTACCGGGCGCTAGGCCTCAGTTTAATCACCTCTGCAATCGGCTATGCGGCGCTGGGTAGCTCGGACTTACTGTCGCTCAAACAAATCTCGGTGTTTTCCTGCTGCGGTCTTGTCGCTGCCTGGGTGTGTATTCTCGCCCTGAGTTCCAAGCTGATGAACGCCAACTTTAAGCCGAGAATACAGCCCTTTTTAAAGCCGCTGCACACGATTGCCGCGCTTTTTAAACCGCTGCAGCGTCTGCCTATTTTATTGCCCACCACGGTGTTGCTGGTGATTTTTGGGGCTATTTTACTGCAAGGCCTAAACACCAACGATAATCCGCGCACTTTGTTCCAACCTTCCAAATACTTAATGCATCAAGACCAAAAGGTCAGCGAGATACTCAGTGATTACGAACCCGGCAAATACCTTGTGATATACGCCGAAAATGAGGCGGCGCTATTTGCACAGTTGACGCAATTACACACGCAGACCCAAGACTTTCAATTAATGACCCTGCTGCACTGGTTGCCACCAGCAGAAGTACAGCGCTCCAATCACGCTTTACAACAGGCTCTTTACCGCAGCGGCGGCGGCATTGAGGACTTTTTCGGCGAGTTTGGCGTAGCAACAACAACCCTGCGCCAGATTCAGCAGACGTATTCCGAGCAAAGCGGCCAAACCCTATCGCCGGCGACACTGTTTCAAAAGGCACAGGGCAGCATACCGCCGCTATGGGTGAGCATTGCCGATCGCCACTACGCTTTTGCACTTATCCCAAAAGGTACTAACCTGTTAGCACTGCAACAAGCCCTGCAGGGGCTGCCCAACACCGACTACATTGACACACTGCAGAATGCCAGCGCAGCACTGCGCGACCAGCGTATCGCAGCCAGTTTGACCTTAGTGGCGGCCTTTGCTTCTATTGGCGCGGTATTGTTGCTGCGCTACCGCAAGTTATCGTGCCTTAACATGCTTTGCGTGCCGCTGTGTTCGTGCTTAGCGGTGATTATTTGTTTACACAGTTTCGGTATTGGCATCACCTTATTTCACAGTGTTGCACTGTTTTTAGTGCTCGGCCTCGGCATGGACTACATTATATTCTCCCGCGAATCTGGCGCGGGCGACCCCAATACAATGGCGGCGATAGGGGTATCCACCCTCACCAGTTTGTTATCATTTGGTTTGCTTGCCACCAGCAGCTTAAGCATTGTTAGCGCGATTGGCTCTACGGTGCTTATCGGTAACTTGTGTAATTTTGTTGCGGTACTGGCAAGCTATACCCGCAGCGCTGGAGCTTTAAACTACACATAGATCAATGGCACTTAGTTAAGCCTGAAGGCCTTTAAGGCAAACAGAGTTTAAAACTCTATCGCTACGCGTATACACAATAATTCGGTAAACCCATGACACAAACAACAGTGCTCGATTTAAGCCGATGGCTACCCATGCTGCAACCGGCCATTCTTATTGACAAGGTTATCGATTGGGGGAGCGACTATATAAAATGCGAAGTTTTAAATCTGCGACCGAATCATTTTTCCTGTCCAGATGGCCGGGTGCCAAGCTGCGTCAGTATTGAATACATCGCCCAAAGTGCCTGCGTATTCGACGGACTGGATCGCGATCGGCAATCACTGCCGCCGCGGCTCGCCTTTTTGCTGGGTACCCGAAAAATCGCCATTAACAAAGCCTACTTCTACCCCAATGAAAAACTCACCATTCACACGCAGGTGGTTATGAAGTTAGAAGAAAGCACCTATGTTTTCTCTAGCGATATTTTTTCCGCACGCGATAACGCGTGGGTGGTCAAAAACGCCGTGGTGAAGGCAATAGCGCCCGACAACCCGCAACAACTGATATTCAATCAAAATCGAGACTCATGAATAATTTGCCCAGACGTGTGTTAGTCACCGGCGCTAACCGAGGTATCGGTAAAGCCATCGCCCTCGCCCTGGCCGAGCAAGGTTTCTGTGTCACCGTGCACTATCGCTCCCAGCCCGCCGAGGCAGATACGGTGGTTAAGCAGATAATCGACCAAGGCGGGCAGGCAGATCGAATACAATTCGATGTCAGCCAGCGTCAAGCCACCCGAGAAACCCTCGAGCGGCACTTGGAAAAAAACGGTGCTTTTTACGGTGTGGTTTGCAATGCCGGTATCACGCGCGACAATGCCTTTCCCTCCCTGGTCGATGACGACTGGGATTCAGTGATTAGCACCAACCTCGGCGGCCTGTTCAATGTGCTTAAGCCGCTAATTATGCCCATGATAAAATTGCGTGCAGGCGGCAGAATTGTCAATTTATCCTCGGTTTCTGGTTTGGTGGGCAACCGGGGTCAAGCAAATTACAGTGCATCCAAAGCCGGCATTATTGGTGCCAGTAAATCCTTGGCTATAGAATTGGCCAAGCGCAAAATCACGGTAAACTGCGTCGCCCCCGGAGTGATTGAAACCGATATGATAGAGGGCGTATTCGCCGAAGAAGCCATAAAAATGATCCCCTTGCGCCGCTTTGGCCTACCCGAAGAAGTGGCAGCCACGGTAAGTTTTTTATTTTCTGATAAGGCGGGCTACATTACACGGCAAGTGATCAGCGTTAACGGTGGTATGTGCTAATGAAACGCGTTGTGGTTACCGGCATGTCTGCCATCACCCCTTTGGGCAATGATTGGGCGAGTTTTGCCGCCAATTTGCAAAGTAATCACAGCGGCATTCGCTATATCGAAGACTGGCAGAAATACCGCGACCTGTGCACCAAACTGGCAGCCCCCGTTGCAGACTTTCAACTACCTGCACACTACACACGCAAACAAACCCGCTCCATGGGTCGAGTCGCCAAGCTGGCGGTGCGCGCCACCGAGTTAGCCCTGCAAGACGCAAAACTGCTCGACAGCGAACTG
>JAHQVY010000232.1 GCA_019634095.1 Cellvibrionaceae bacterium | reverse complement strand
TACCAACCGCACAATAACCCTGCAACGGACGCTGTATCCTCAGCACTGAATCATACCGAGCCATAGATCATAGCCCGTAGATCATAGCCCAAAGATCAAAGACCATAGATGATAGTTAGAACTTCTGTTGATTGTTGAGTCGAGCTGACTCGTAAAGGGGAACCGATGAACCGACGTGAATTTCTTCAAAGTACCGCTACCGGTAGCGCCGCTCTTACCATAAGCTTATCCGCACCGGCGGTAAGCAATGCTGTTTTCGCACCCACGGCTGCTTTTCCCGCGCTCGATGCTTTCACCTTTAACACCATTCAAGTTAATGGTCGCGGCAATGTGGTAACAATAGCGCCCGGAGAAGCTCGCTACTTTAACGAAGTGCTCAGCGACACGGAAAGCTTAAACATGATCGCCGTGCAAAGTTATCGACCATGGCTGGGAAATACAGACAGATCCCAAAACATAAGCCCTTATGAAGCCAGGCCCCAGAGCATTGACATAGCGCCATTCTATCTCGGTCGAACCGCTGTCACTCAGGGACAATGGCGCGCAGTTGCTGCACTGCCAATGGTTGCAAAAGAGATTGATCCGGAGCCTGCCTGCTTTTCCGGTGACAATCACCCTGTTGAATGTGTTTCATGGCACGATGCGCAAGAATTTTGTCTGCGACTGTCCGCCAAAAGCGGTCGCAACTATCGTCTGCCTCTGGAGGCAGAGTGGGAGTCTGCTTGCCGTGCCGGTACCATCAGCCCCTTTCACTACGGCGCAACTCTAAGCTCTGAGCTGGCAAATTATAGCGCTCTCCACAGTTACGATTCAGAAGTGCATGGCATCTATCGTCGCTCCACTGTGCCAGTCGGACAGTTTACGCCTAACGCTTTCGGCCTTTCAGACATGCATGGCAATGTGTGGGAATGGTGCGCAGACAGCTGGCAATCTGGGGCTGATAACGCCAATCGACGAGTACTGCGCGGCGGTTCCTGGGCCGACCCACCTGTGAAGTTGCGTTCCGCAAGCCGAATGGGCTACGCCGCCGAGTCGTTAAATCGCGTCATCGGTTTTCGCATCGCACTATCGTTGGAGGCCGCTTGATGGACCCATTTAAGCCCATTCCTGTAACCGTGTTAACCGGTTATCTCGGCGCCGGTAAAACCACCTTATTGAACCGAATATTAACGGAGCAGCACGGTCTTCGCATCGCGGTGATCGTGAATGAGTTCGGCGAGATCGGTATCGATAATCAGTTGGTCATTGGCGCCGATGAAGAAATATTTGATATGAACAACGGTTGCATTTGTTGCACCGTGCGGGGGGATCTGATCCGCATCATTGGTGAACTAATGGAACGTCGCGAGGACTTCGATTACCTGTTAATCGAAACCACAGGTCTGGCTGACCCAGGGCCGGTGATTCAATCATTTTTTGTTGATGATACCCTCGCTCGGCGCACCCAGTTAGATGCCGTGATAACAGTTATAGATTCGCGCCATATTAATGAGCACTGGGACAGCACAGAAGCCCAGGAGCAGGTGGCTTTTGCCGATGTTATTGTGTTGAACAAACACGACCTCGTCAGCGCGAAAGCACTTGAAGAGTTAGAACAGCAAGTGCGAGGCATGAACGCGTTAGCAACTATTCATCGCGCGGAGCGTTGCAATATTCCGCTTGCCACAGTGCTGAATGTTAAAGCCTTCGACCTTAAAAATGCGCTTGCCATCGAACCGGATTTTCTTGATGAATCCGCTCATGAACATGACCAGAGCGTATTTTCGGTAGCACTGCGCGAAAACGGCATGACTGATAGCGTCAGATTTAATCGTTGGCTTTACGACCTTGTCCAAGAGCAGGGGGCTAACATCTTCCGTCTGAAAGGTATTTTGAACATGGATGACGAAGCCCGTCGTTTTGTAGTGCAGGGCGTACATATGACACTCGATGGTCGCCCCGGCAAACCGTGGCAGGCGGGTGAAACGCGGCGCAATGAATTGGTCTTTATCGGCCGGGACCTCGATGAAGAGAAACTGCTGGCAGGCTTTCGTTCTTGCATTGATGTTGCTACCGAAACCGCAACCGAAAGTAAACTCGCAATGCTTTGAACTTACATTCTTACCGAGGAGGTAACCGATGAAGCTTCAACATTATATAGGTGGGATCGAAAATCTGGGCCCAGTCGAATTCCAAAAGCGGGTGTTTGTCACTCCGTGGGAAGAAAGGATTTTTGGGATCCATGTAGCGATGATGGGGCTTAGCAACCATCTATCGGAATCGCTGCCAAAATATCGCATCGACAAAGTCCCGACCACGTTCAAGAGTTTCTGGACCTGGGGTCACTTGCGCACCGGTGCGGAAGGAATGAATCCGTTTGATTACTTCAAGTTCCGTTACTACGAGAAATGGCTCGGGGGCATATCGGGTTTTTTTGTGGACGAGGGCTATATAACCCAAGAGGAGCTTGATGCTAAAACCGCAGAATATCTCACCGATGGCAATGTTGATGATGGGCCCCTGCCTAAAGGCGGTAGCTCCAAGATCGATAAGCAAGTTATTCAGTACTTGATAGAAGGCGATTCACCAAAGCGTGAAATTGACGGCAAACCCAAGTTTTCAGTCGGTGACAAGGTAATTATTAACGATATACCTCCCGACAAACACACCCGCTTACCCGGTCACTTGAGAGGTAAAACCGGGGTGGTGAGTGAAGTTTATCCGGGGGCCTATACCTACTTTTTCCCGACTGAAGATGGTCTTGGTACGCCTATGACTTGTTATGCAGTTGCTTTTAAACCTGCAGATATTTGGGGGGAGGCGTTGTCGGATCCAAAATCGACGTTCTACGCTGATTTGTTTGAAACCTATATAGCACCTGCCAGCTAATAATTGCCAGCTAATAAGTGCCAGCTAATAATAGTCGGATCAGAAATTAGGAGATGAGCAATGAGTGATAAGAAAACATTTAAATACACCGCCGATCGAGAAATCTATAGTGCGGCCAAAGTGCGGGCATTAGAAGCTTTATTGATTGAAAAAGGCATTATCAGTGATAAGACCGTCGATAAAGTACTTTCATTTTTCGAGACCGAAATGGGGCCGTTCAACGGCGCTAAAATCGTCGCTCGCGCCTGGATCGACGCAGATTTCAAAAAACGCTTGCTCAAAGATGCGACCGCCGCTATTGCCGAATTAAAGCTGCCAGCGGGGATGGCGGGTGCCGAAGGCGAACACATTAAAGTGGCAGAGAATACTCCTAAAGTTCACAACGTCATTATTTGCACGCTGTGTTCCTGTTATCCCTGGCCCACCCTCGGCCTGCCGCCTTATTGGTTTAAAGACCCCACCTTCCGAGCCCGCATGGCGCGCGAGCCAAGAGCCGTGCTGAAGGAATTCGGAGTGAACATTCCAGCCGATGTTGAAATCAAACTCTGGGACAGCAGTGCTCAAATTCGTTGGATGGTCTTGCCGGAACGCCCTGCCGGTACCGAAGGGATGTCTGAAAAGCAGCTGGCAGCGCTGCTTACGCCAGAAGCTATGATGGGCGTAGCGAAAGTTGCGGCGTAATTTTATTTAACAGATTTTTGGGGGGCAAGGTATGCAAACAAAGTTCGAGCACTTTGCAGCAACCAGCATGATGGGTGCGCAAGATTCGCCGCCACGCGAAAATGGCACGCTGTGTTTTGATCGCGACTGGGAAGGTCGTGTCTTTGGTTTGGCTATCGCGTTATCCAAGCAAGGCCATTACGACTGGGAAGACTTTCGTCAAGGCTTAATGGGCTCGATCGCGGAGTGGGAAGCTTGCCATGCGCTTGATGATTCGGGTTGGGATTATTACCAACGCTGGTTGCAGGCCTTAGAGCGACTGGTTGCAGGCCATGACATCATTGATGAAAAAGAGCTAGAATCGCGGACTGAAACCTTACTGGAGAGTTTGCAAGCCTGCGCCGTAAAGGCCGAGAACAGCGGTAGTTGAGCCGCGCATCTCATCCAAAACCATTACCAACAACAGAATTACGAGGCTCACATGAATTACTCTATTGGCAAGCTCGGCACGTTCACCGGTCTATTTCTCCTCTCGGCGCAAGCCCTAGCCCATCACCCCATGGGCGGCCGCGCGCCATCTAACCTATTTGAAGGCATGCTCTCGGGAGTAGCGCATCCCATCATTGGCCTAGATCATTTCGCCTTTTTGCTGGCTGCAGGGCTGCTGGCTATGAGTATGCGACAGCGTTATTTAACGCCCTTGCTGTTTGTGGTGGCTACCGCGGCGGGAACCGGGCTCCATCTAATGAGCGTGGATCTTTTGTTGGTGGAAGGCATAATTGCCGTCTCAGTCCTGCTGGCCGGGGTGCTATTGATCGCCAATCGGAAATGTAGCGAATTGATGCTGCTTTTTTTCAGCGGAATTGCTGGCCTGTTTCATGGGTTCGCCTATGGAGAAGCCATCATCGGTGCCGAAACCACACCATTAATCGCTTACCTGTTTGGCTTTATGACTATTCAATATCTAGTAATTGCAGGGTCCATATGGGTCGGCGGATCACTACTCAAGCGCGTGAGCGGAAACGGCTCAAAAAATCTGCTACGTATTGCCGGTTCTGCTGTTTCATCCATTGGCCTGGTATTTTTGGCAATGAGCGTAAACGCAAGCTAAAGACGAATGACACTTAATTTAGCTGCGGTCCCATTTAGCTGCAGCGCCATGCCATTTAGCGGCAGCCCCAGGGGGATGGCCTGTGCAGGCCGCTGAAGCCTTTCCAGGGCGCTATACAAGCGTTCCCGACGCTTGAGAATGCCTGGAAAGTACCTCGGCCATCCCTTTCCAATAGCGGTAGATAAAGTATGAACGGGCCTTATGCCCGGAAAAAAGCTTCTGCAAGCGCCAAGAGCCATTTGGTATAGGTTAAACATTCTTCAAATTTTGCGTGATAGGACTCGATCATCTCCCGGTAGATATGGACGATGTTCTCGTCTTTGGTGCCGATTTCGCTATTTCTCAAGTGAAAGTGCGGGCCAACCTTTCGATAGAGATTTTTGGTTGACTCATCATAAACAGCGTATGGATTGCGGTAGATATAAACAAACCTGGCATTTGGAAATTGTTCGAGCAGATAGGGTGTGCGCGTCGTATTAGCCGGGTACCGGGCATCTGTTTTTGTGCGATAGAGATAACCAATTTTAGCCGGTACCCATGAATAACATCAATATATTTTGCCTTATATTGCTAGCAACCTTGTTAAACGCATGCAGCCAGCTCATGCCAGAAAGGAATGCAGCAAAGCCCATGGCCATAAACAGCAACGTAAAATTCGCCACTTTTAACGTCTCTTTTGCCCACGACAACGATCCCACGGAAAATTTTCAGCAGTGGGTAGACTTTATGCAAATGCCACCGGCCAGGCAAAGTGCTCTTATTGCCAAATGGAAAAACCAGTCTGCTACGGCAAGTGAAGTAAAATTGGCTGAGCGAATTATACAAATTCGCAACGTGGCGGCCATTATTCAAAAAAACCGCCCAGATGTGCTATTGCTGAACGAGTTCAATAACGACGGCATTGGCGAAGACAAGCGCGCCATAGCAGGTTTCCACAGTAATTATTTACAGGTAGCGCAGAGCTTAAACAGCGTGGATGGAGGAAATTTGCTAGCGCCGATAACTTACCCCTTTATGGAAAGTTATGCCACCAATACCGGCCTCGCCTCGGGTGTGGACTTAACGAGGAACGGCTACGACCCGCAAGACCCTAACGATGCCTACGGCTTCGGTTATTATCATGGCCATTACGCGTTTGCGCTGTTTTCTAAGTTTGCAATCGACACCGAAAATACACGAACTTTTCAAGGCTTTAAGCGCAAAGACTTGCCCGGGGTCACCAAGCCGGTCGTCAACGTCTGCACATTGGAAAAGCCGCTGCCGGCCAATGTCGCCTGCGGCGACAATTGGTTTACTGAAGCGGCCTGGCAGCAACTGCGTTTATCCTCAAAAAACCATGTGGATGCCCCCATTCAAATCCCCACCGCCGCCGGCAGCATAACCCTGCATGTTTTGCTCTCGCACCCAACCCCGCCAGCATTCGACACGTTTAGCGACAACAATAAAATTCGTAACAGCGAGGAAAACGCCTTTTGGCAATATTACATCGGCGGTGAAGCCAAGCTCTACGATGACGCGGGTATACATGGCGGATTTAGGGGCGACTACTTTGTGATAATGGGAGACCTGAACGCAGACGCTTACTTTAGCACGGGCACCGACAGTCGTTTTGCCGGTTTGCGCCGGCTGATGCAAGATGAACATGTACACCAAGAGGTGTCTGCGGTAACAGGCAAATTTGCGCCCACCTCTATGGGCGGCAAAAATGAGGGGAACCCCGGGCAACATCCGTTTCCACAAAGTCGCACCTCCACCTTTGGTGCCCGGGCAGATTACTGCGTGCCTTCAGCCAATTTAACGGTTAGGGAAACCGGGGTTTATTGGCCCAGCGAAGGGGAGGCGGGGAGACGCCTGATAAATGATACGCGCCTTGGTGAGCGAGGCAGCGATAAAGAGGTGTCTTCTGACCACCGCTTGGTATGGGTGACCATTGCGCTTGATCAGTAACAGTAAATGCTTTTAAAAAGCCCGGGAAGAGGGCGGTCCTATCCCGGTCTAACACCATATTTATTATGCTAATTCGCAGGATCAAATTGATTTACCCAGCACTAGCCGGTTCCACTCTCACGCGCTTTAGCGTAAAAAATGCCAGGCCAATTATCGGATATCCAAGTGACCAGTGTCACTGAACTTATAGCTGTGCTTTCTGGTTTGATTAATAACCACCCATAGGGTGTCCCATCGCCATTATCCTAAATTAATCATTTGGATCGTAGCGAGGGCGTTCAAGGGACTGAAATTAGAGTGAATTTTTTAACTTTTGCGGCAAATTCGTAGTCACTCTACGGGTGCAGCCGCAAAATTGAAAAAACGCTGTAATTTCAGTTCATTGGGCGTCCGCAGTAGATTCAACTGATTAATTTAGGTTTAAGTGATGGTTAGGCTTTTTGATGAGTTTGGTGACGAATTTTTCGTGTTTTAGCTGTATTTAACGGGTTTTCTTTAATTGCTTATTTCAATACTTCATATTTCGAAGCGATATTAAAAATATGTCCTACACTGAAACTGTCAGTGCTTGACAGTTTCTAATATAGGGGAAGTTTTATGAAGTGTAAGAGTCTGGCTCTTCTTGTGGGAGCTTC
>JAHQVY010000231.1 GCA_019634095.1 Cellvibrionaceae bacterium | reverse complement strand
GACGCGAAGGTTAAGCGTTTTGAAAAAGAAGTGGAAAGTGAGCTAAAAGCCCTTGAGGCAAAACTTTTGAATAGAAAAAAAGCAGTGGAAGACAAACTTAAAGCTGAAGCCGAAAAACAAAAAAATAAATTAAAAGATAACCTAAAAGACGAAGCAGGAAAACTTCTAGACAAATTCAAACCCTAAGCAGCTAGGCGTGTAAATCTCAAACTTGATGCAACCTTAGCGCAAAGCTTGGGATTTATACGCTAGAAACCTCAGGGCAAAAAAAGCTAGTAAAACGAACACCCATTCGCCTTATTGAGGAACAACTGTCGCTGCAAAATACCCTGCATTCCAATTCCCCTCCATTCTCCATTCTCCACTCCCCATTCTCGATTTTCCATTCGTCATTGCGTTGCTTAATATCCGGCTATAAATTGCACAACAAGATACCAAGAAAAATTTTTTGTGATAAGCAATAGCTGAAAAACACCAGATTGACACTGATAAATAATTGTGATAGGAAAAAGTAAAACATGATAGGTGTTGATTTTCTTAACAAGCTACCACATGATCCTAAATAAATCAGTTGGATCGTAGCGAGGGCGTTCAAGGGGCTGAAATTAGAGTGAATTTTTTAACTTTTGCGGCCAATTCGTAGTCACTCTACGGGTGCCGCCGCAAAATTGAAAAAACACTTTAATCTCAGTTCATTGGGCGTCCGCAGTAGATCCAACTGATTAATTTAGGATGATAAAAACCCCTTACTAAAAAGGTAATTCAAGGAGCAAAGTATGCATTTATCGCTCTATCCGCTTAGAATAAAAACCATAATGCGACGAGGAACACCAGCTGCCCTTTGTGTTTCTTTGTTGGCTTGCGGTGGCGGTTCAAGCCCCACTACCACTACCACTACAAGTACCAATCCACCATATACTGTCAATGTTCGTGATACCAGCGTCGTTCAAGCTGAAACAGCTAACGAGTTACATTTCGAATTGTTAGTCGATGGCTTAAGCGATGCCGAGCAACTAAACTGCAGTTGGTTGCCAAATATTAATGATTCCAGCCTACAAGAAGTCGCGTTTAGCTGTATTGTTGGCCAATTAAATACAACTCAATTTCAACTTGCCACACCGGGTGATTATACTGGCCGACTAACCATTGTTGTACCGGGTCAAAATAATTCAACAGAGAATTTAACTTATACTATTTCCGCCCCCGAAGAAACTGCCACCGTAGATGTGAGCAGCCAATTCGGGGCGGAGCTTGTCGAGCAGTTTTACCTTTTTCAGCAAAGAGCTACCCCTGATACTTTGCTATATTTCCCCAAAAAACTCGCATTAGAATCTGCACCGGGCATTGCTTCTGTCTCGCGCCGGAATTTAGTTAATGAGCTATTGGAACTATTTTTATCGCAGAGCAATACCGACTGGAATTCCGAAGCGCAAATTACCTTGTCTAGCCGGTATTCTTTGGATGTTGACAAAAGTCAGTTAAACACCGCCGCCGAGTCGATGGGTTTCGATCGTGTTGACGGTATCGAAATACAGTCGCCCATCGTTTATTTTGAACGGCGCTATGTTACCGATATTAACCAGGACGATAGAGACCTTCGCTGTGAAAATATTACCCTCGAGATTGAGACTGTTCCCGCGACCCTTATAGATTGTGTAATCACTGAGCCAGACAGTGCTTTAGCACCTCAAAGCATCAATTGGACAGCGGATGCAAGCATCGAAACACGCGAAGGAGACCTGGGCCCTGCTGGCGATATCTCCGCCATAAAGGGCAATTTTTCGGTTGAGTATACTTTGCCGGGAACGGTATATTTTGATCAGGTTTTTTCAAGCGCTAATGTTAATTTATCGTCAACCTTTCAAATTCACTATGAATGGCCGGCGCTGGGTAGCGTGGTAGCGCAGCAGGAGGTGACTTTTGTTTGGAGCGATATTATCGCACGCTTAGTTGAACGGGTGGAAAACCAACTGTTCGAATGGCAAGCTTCCGACATTAATGAATTTGTCAGCGATTTATTGGCAGCAGGCGCCCTCGCTTTTTCCGAGGCCGATACTTCGCCTCAGCTAACGGCCGCAATTGCTCAGCACTTAAGGAGTGAACTATTTGTTTCACTGTATTCAACAAGCGATAGCGAAAATGCCCTGCTGTATATTCCAAGGCTGCGTTTCGAAAACACAAATGTTCCACTACGCGATGAAACTAAAAATATTCGCTACCTTAGCGAAGGCCCCGCATTTTATTCGACACTTAATCTCAGTTGTTTACAGGGGCCGGACAGTGCCGGCAACCTTACCAGAAGCAGCGAGTGCAATTAAGGGTATAGCATTGTTGTTAACCCTACACGCTTAGCGAAGTTGAAAAGGCTCACTATAAAGTCGTCACCGGCTTACTACCGGTGACGATTTAAAACAGCGCGGATCTTTTTTGATATCGGGCAAACGCAGCCCGTACTATTGCACTATATTATCCTAAATTAATCAGTTGAAGCGACTGCGGACGCCCAATGAACTGAAATTAAAGTGTTTTTTCAATTTTGCGGCTGCACCCGTAGAGTGACGACGAATTTGCCGCAAAAGTTAAAAAATTCACTCTACTTTCAGCCCCTTTAACGCCCTCGTTACGATCCAACTGATTAATTTAGGATTATTTTTAGTGAACAGCTTCACTGCAGGCAAAATAAAAAATGCCGCCAAAAGGCGGCACAAGGTGCTTACGGAATTGAATTAAAAAACCACCCCTACCCCCCAAAGAGATGACATGCAGACGCGAGAGCAAGGGGTGGAAAATTTCGGGCCTATTAGCGTATTAAGCAAAGCGCTTAGCTGTATCACAGCAGCTTATAAAATTACGCTTTTTCTCACCTTTAAAAGGCTATACAATATTCTGTGATGTAGAAAGCTAGGGAACCGTTGGGGTTTGCTCATCAATAATTAAAACAAACACCGCCAAGTTATCCAAAGCATCCTGTTCGGTTATCACTTGATTAATTGGCAGATTTTGGCTAGCCGGCAAGCGATGGGTTGAAAACACTTCGCCAATGGTTTCAGCACTGCCATTGTGGAGGTAAGGCGAGCTAATACCCACACCCAACAATGAGGGCACGTTAAAAGCACCGGCGGCACTCAGCGCGGCAAAGCCCTGGGTGCTTTGCCCGGCAATGGCCCCCGCACCGCGAATTTCAAGGTCGTTATCATCAAATAAGGTACCCACGTTTTCTAAGAAATTAAACGCGTCGCCATTAATATTTACAGCGCTAATTTGCGGCCCGGCAACCGTTAAATTGGGATCAATTGGCAGAAGATTTTGGAAGAAATTGTTCCCAATGGGATTCTCCGCAAAAGTCGGATTATTGTCATACAAGGCAATTGAACTTTTGGTCCACTTAACGCCATTGTGGCAAGCACTGCAGTGGGTGATAAATGTTTCCCTACCGGAATTAGCCACATCTGGCATAATTGGCGCTCTAACAACATTGGCCATCCATTCGGTCATGGCATCGAGGGCGTCGCTAATACCTCGAGTGGGCCCGTGGTTAAACACTTGAGTCGTTTTATTCTCACCATTGACATCGGTAGCAAAACCGATACCGCCCTGCACACCGCGGGAGTTATTGTTAAAGTCGGTCACACTGCCACGTACCGCGTTCCAATTCAGAATGCGCTGATCATCGAGATCGCCTTTGGCAAAGGTTCCTTCTAGCGGCACAGTCTGCCGCGGGCCCGTGGGGAAAATCCAAGTTACATTATCGCTGTGGCCATCTTCGTGACAACTCGCACAACTACTCCAAGCGTTATCAGAAGCTTTGCCACGAAACGCCAGAGGGTCGATATCGCGCACATTGATATCAAACTCACCATCGCCATTGGTATCAAATACATCTGGCGTACCTAAGGCGGTGTAAAAAACGAGCTTGCCCAATAAGTCGCGATGCTCCTGAGTGCCCGGCGCCGGCGGCTCACTGGCGGGGATATCTTGAGCGAGCACTTGATTATTCGCAAGGTCAATTGCGCTTACAGAAGTACTTACCTCGTTATTGGTGTACGCGCGAGTCCCGTCGCTATTCATTACCACACCGTTGGGAATATTACCGGTTTTAAAGCGCACTACATTATTTGGTGCACCAATATCGGCAACGCCCTGCGCATTAATATTGGCGCGAATCACATAGTTGCCGCCGCGACTCACAATAAGCGCATTGTTGCCGCTAGCGTCTGCATCAATAGCCACAATATCGTTGCCGAAGAGTCGATCCAGGGAAGCCGTTTCATTTTCAGGTTGTGCTTCGGCTTTAATTTGATCGTTTAAATTGATGGTGCTATTGGCACCATTTGACAAGTCAATAAAGCTTAACAAAGCCTGAATATTTACGTTAAATCGCACTGGCGGCTCTGGAGACGCGCCAATATTGGGGAGAAACAATTTATTATTGCGCAGTACCACAGAAAATAAATTATTCACATAAGCACCTTGCGGGGTGTTTGCAATTGCCGCATCATCCCCGGCATCTGTGGCGTTGTTATCCGGGCAAAAAATATCGCTCTTCAACGCGGCGGCGCCATTGCCGTCTTCGTCTGGGCCACTGTTAAAAAATACTGTACCGTCCGGTTGCGCTTGTAAAGCATCGCGGGTGTTTTGACAAAAAGCACGACGATCCGCGGCAAAGCCGGCATCAGCCAGTGGATCAATGGTGTATAGAGGCGCTCGCTCAGAACTCGTAAGTGAATCGGCTACCGAGAGGTACGCCACCTTGCCCGCTTTGGAATCGTTAAAGCCATCGGGGCGATTATCCGGGTCAATCACCGCAGAAAAGTAACGCACCACATAAACGGTTTCATCCGTATCATCGCCATCTTGGTCATTGGATACCGTAATCGCCATAGGGTTGCCGCCCACCACGAAAGTGTTAACCAGCGAACGATTTGCCGTCGAAATTACCGACACCGTACTACTGGTAAAATTCGCTACATACAAGTAGGTGCCGTTAGGGGAAAGCGCCAAGCCACGAGGCTCGCTACCCACGTTAATCGGCGTACCCACTACACTCGGTGCATCGCCAGTAAGGCTAATTTCACTCACCGTTGCGTCCACCGTATTTGATACGTAAGCCGTAGTATTATCTGGGCTTATAACGACATAGCGCGGCTCATTGCCCACCGCCAGTTCCGCAATTAAGTTTTCGGTATCCGCGCCTGCTGCGTCTTTTACTTCAATAATTGAGACAGTATTTTTTTCGCGGTTGGCCAGCACCACCCTGCGATCATCTGAAGTGATCGCAATCGTTGAACTGCGGCTAGGCGGTAAATTTGCGGCCAAAGGTGCATCCGGCTCGGGTGTTGGTGTAGCCTCTGGCTCGGGTGTTGGTGTAGCCTCTGGCTCATCTGTAGGGGGAGGTGTGGGATTCGGTTCCTCTTGCTGAGGGTCGCTATTGCCACCACCGCCGCCACACGCAATGAGCAACGCAGAGCTAAATGCGAGGCAGCCAATTTTTTTTGCAAAACGCGAATAATTTAAAAAAGACGACTCGGGGAGCCTTCCCCGCTGTGTAGTGCTCTTCATCGTTGTTTCCTCTAACGTATTGTCGGCCGGTAGACCAGTATCTCGGGTTTGTGGCGGCAGAATACTGGCAACTAGATACCTCTCGCAATCCTACAAATGTCAGTAAAAAGTGTTTAATTGTGTAAAGCCGTTCAAAAAAACCAACAAACCAGCAAGCGAAACGACACATTTAATAAAACCATAGAGAATAGATTCGAAGCGACTTTAGACCTTTAGTGCGAAACAACTTAAACGGCGGCGTTGCTGTAGGGCAGGCGCAATATACCCAAAACACTACACCAATGCCGCTTACGGGCGCTATGTTTTTAAGCGGAATTTTGTTGGCTAACGTAATTGAGAAAGGTGATTAATTGCGTTGAATTAAGGGGTAATGGCAGTGGCAACCAGCCAGCTTTTTGAAGTATGGCAGGCACCGTAACTGATTTGTCACACAGAAAAGCCGCTGCCGATAAATCTGCGGAAAGATTTTTAAGTTGCTGCCTGAATTCCGGTTGCAGAGTATGAGGCATTAACATCTCCAAATCGCTTATCACCACCTTTTTAGTGCCGGCGACATTCGAAGTGTTGAAGTGAATTTCATGGAGACTATTAAAATCGCTGACGAGGTAGCGCCACTCCAGCAATCGTTTTTTTACATATTGTTTAAGCGTGGCATCGGCAATACACAGCGCAATTTGCGGCCTATTTAATGCTAAGGCGCTTAAATGAGCGGGCAGTTTACGCGTAGCCACCCGCGGCAATGTAATTGAAAAAACACTTCCTTTGCCCAGTGAAGATTCAAGCATTATTGGATGATCTAGTAAGGTAGATAGGTATTTTACAATCGACAAACCAATACCAGAACCTTCGACGGCCAGAGCGTTTTCTGCCACGCGCCGGTACTCGTTAAATATGCGCTTTTGGTCCGCCGCGGCAATCCCGCAACCGTTATCTAACACTTGTATTACAACACGGCCTTGCTTGTAACGACAGCCGACTAAAACACGCCCCCCCGGGGAAAATTTGATTGCGTTGGATATTAAGTTGCGCAACATGCGCTCCAACAGCAGTGAGTCGCTGAACACCTCAATATTTGCGTGGCGAACAGTGAGTCGCGTTAAATTTTTGGTTGCCTGTAGGTCGTATTCCCGCTGCAGCTTTGTAAATAAACTGGACAATTTTACCGGCTGAATATTTATTTGCGTAATGCCGCCTTCGAGCTTATTAAAATAATTTATAGAGCCTAAATTATGGCCAACCTCATCAACCAGCTGATTCAGTGAGTTGATCAGCTGGCGACTAATAGGTGAAGCAACATGACCAGCTAAGCTTTTAAGGTCGCTTCGCAAACTATTCAAGGGGGCTTGCATATCCTTTTGGCTGGCGGCAATAAACCGAGATTTCGCCCTACTTAAAAACTCCGCTGCCAATTTCTTTTCGTGAATAGATTGATTGCGTATGATTAGAGCAAGGCTAATAAT
>JAHQVY010000230.1 GCA_019634095.1 Cellvibrionaceae bacterium | reverse complement strand
CCAAGTTTTCACCTAACAAATTGAGCAATATCTGGCGTAAAGAATTCAAGCGAAAGTGTAAAAATCAGCAATTTACCCAAGAATCGTGCCTTGTATACCATAGGGTTTCTCTCAGTAAACAAAGTATATTACAATCTTTAACATATTATTACGAAAGCGGGAAAAGAATCCCCTGCTGGTTCAAACTGTGACCCGCAGAGAAACCCGTAGTGAGGTTATGAGGACAGGCTCGCGGCGGGTTTTAAACGGGCGCTATACTTACTAAACTTATGCTGAGCAAGTATAGCTTTCGAATGTCGCCGTTAACGAGGCCAGCGGTAGATAGTAAGGCAGGTCGCGATCCGGTAAGTGCCCCGATAGCGATAATGCGAAACAGGAAGCCACAGCCAAACATGGAACTGCTAAGCTTTTTAACCACAGATTACCACTATGCAACGCCGACTACCTCTGCAGCACGGACTTTCTGTAGAGCAGCGATATCAGCTAGCACCCAGGTATCGGAGGGCGCGACATAGTAGCCAAAGGCCAAAACACAACAGGGATTGCAACTCCATGCATCTGGGCCCCGGTTGCATGTCGTGTTTCTTTTAGTAAAGTAGCAAATAGTAAAGTAGCAAATGCAGGCGGGGCTTGACCCACTACCCGGGTCGCCTGTAGCGCTAGCATTAACTTCAACCTCTTAAGGAAGAGACTCATAAAAAATATTAAACTACCCCGGCTGAGCGACAGCCGGCTTACAAAAAAGATATAAGCTATGAATGAACCAATTGATGTACTGCCGCAATTTACCGTCGACAATGTGATCTTCGGCTACGACACCGATCAGCTTAAAATATTGCTAGTAAAGCATGGCGAGGGTGCGAGCGTCGGCGAATGGGGCTTGCCGGGCGACTGGCTGAAATCCAACGAAACGTTAGAGGCTGCCGCAGAGCGCATACTGTTTAACCGCACTTCTATAAAAGATATTCCTTTGAATCAGATGCATACCTTTTCGGCAATCGACCGCTACCCGGGAAAACGTATCATCACCACGGCGTACTACACGGTTATCAACGTAAAATCACAAAAAATTGCCGCCAGTGACGATGAACTAGACGCTGGTTGGTTTAACATCAAAGAGCTGCCCAACCTAATCTTTGACCACGGAGACATCTTGCAAACCGGCTTGGAGAAGTTTCGTCATCAGGTGCGTCACCAACCCATTGGTATCAACCTCCTACCAGAAAAGTTTACTTTTTTTCAACTGCAACAACTCTACGAAACCATCCTCGACCAAAAATTCGACAAACCGAATTTTCGCCGAAAAATGCTGAGCCAGAATTATCTCGTTAATTGTGAAGAGCAATATAAAGCTGGAAAGCACCGCACCGCCACCTTATATCGCTTTGATAGCGACTGCTATAGAGAGCTCATCAATCAAGGCTTTAGCTTCAATCTCTAAAGCCCATAAGTGCCACAACCCAGCCAAAGCTTAGAAACAATGCACAACCACGGGTTCGACACTCAGTGAAAGTCGTCAGCGGTAACAAAGCACGCAACCGCAGCGTACGATGCCGCTGGGTTATTGCGGCACAGTGTTAGTGCCGGACTTTCCCTGGTAACAAAAAAAGTCGAAATCCGCAATAGCGTTCGCACCGCTGGTATCTTGCGCGCAAAGTCCAACAAAAGCCCCGGTAAAATTGCCGTGTTCACCGCGTCCGGCTTCATCGGAAATTACCGAATAATCTAAATTCACTGGCAGAACTTGCCAATTGCGATTGTTTAGCGACCAGGAAAAGCGCAGCAAGGCACGGTCCACTGTCGCCTTTAAAAACACGCTTGCTTGTGCAGGCAAAGCGCAACGTGGATCGAAAAAATTGGGATCGACATGTCCCTCGCGCAAGGGGAAAAATAAACTTTGCGTGCTGTCGCCGGGGCAACTCATAATATCAATAAAGCGACGACCATCCTCGGTAATGGAAATGTACAAGTAATGAAACTTGTGGGCGTTGTAATAGCAGCAAAGCCCGGCCATTTGCTGAAAAGTGGTGGGAGCGAAGTCCACACTGCAGCTCGCTTCAAACACAAAATGCTCTTGGCGTCGCGCAACCAGCGCTTGCTCAAACTGCGAACCAATGGATTCCTTGCCTCGCAAGCGCAAATACCCCGGCCGTTCGTTTAAGTTCATAAACGCTTGCGGCTGCGGCGTTCTCAGCCACTGAAATTCGATTGGCAAATTTGGCTCGTCGAAATGTTGCACCTGGGGCGTTGTTGCAACGCCACACTCCTCAACACCAGTGGGCGGCTCTACCTCCTCGCTGGGCAAACCATCGCCACTCGCCCCCGCAATACGATGCCAAGCGTCATCGCTCCACTCGGTTTTTTGGATACTGGTTTCCCGCCCCATCGGGCAGCGCCGCGGCCCCCCCATTAAAGGGCGCCCCGCCAAGTGCACAATATAACTCTCGCCTTGTGGCGTATCGACGATGCTGCCATGGCCGCAGCGCTGCAAGGGCAGGTGATGCTGGTCTTTAGTGGTTAACAGGTATCCCTGTGGATCGAGTTCATAGGGGCCGTAAAGATTCCTCGACCTCGCCATGGTCATTGCATGGTTATAGCCGGTGCCCCCCTCTGCTGTAAGCAGGTAGTAATAGCCTTTGCGCTTATAAAGATGCGGCGCCTCTGTGAGGCCCAAAGGGCTTCCTCGAAAAATAACCTTTGGCTCCCCGCACAAGCGCTGCCGCTGTTCACAATATTCCTGTAAACAAATACCGTGAAAGCGATTTTGCCGATAACGATGATCCCAAATCACATTCACCAGCCACTTGCGACCGTCATCATCGTGGAATAGCGAGGGGTCGAAGCCACTGCTGTTGAGGTAGATCGGATCGGACCACTTGCCATCAATTTTGGAGCAGGTGGTTAAATAATTACGACAATCTTTGTAATCGCCATCAAAGCGTTTCACCACGGTGTAAATCAAATAAAACTTATCGTCACACCAGCTCAGGCAGGGTGCCCAAACACCACAGGAGTCGGGAATACCGCGCATATCCAGCAGCGCTTTGCGATTCAAGGGCCTACTGATTAAGCGCCAGTGCTTTAAGTCTCTCGAGTGGTGTACCTGCACTCCCGGGTACCATTCAAAAGTCGATGTTGCAATAAAATAATCACCCGCCACTCTCACAATTGACGGGTCCGGATTAAAGCCGGGTAAAATTGGATTATTTATCATTGGCCTGCCGAATTTAGGTAAAATTTGCACAAGAACGCAGCAACTACACTGTAAAAATACCCACTAAGCTTGCTGGTCTCATTGCTATTAAAACAAATATGTTATTTTTATTTCCCAAAGGAACGCAGTTAATGAGTACGCCTCCGCTTAGGTTCATTACTGATAAGCAAAAACGCAGAACGAATAGCCGAGCTGCGCCGAGGCTAAAATGGATTCTTTTTACAGGCGTCGCAATCTTCGTTTAACATTTAAAATTAACCGAATTAAGTTATAAAGTGCAAAATCGGCAGCGGTCGCCTCAACGCGCTCCCCTTTGCGAGCGCAGGCTTTATTATCATTATCGATGTATCTAATCGCGCCTTCAGGCTTGTAACCTTTACCCTTGTGTCAGCAACGACATCTTAAAGAATAAAAAAAGTGTATCAGTACTTGCAAAGTATGGCGGATATAATTTATTGTCTTACAGACCATAACATGATAGAAAGGCTTGCGTCAAGATGCTTTAATTGCTCGCACTACCTACCAAACCAACTAATTCTAATAAGCTATTGTCACCACCTAAGGGCGTCACCGCGATGCATCGACAACACAGAGGAATATTAATGCGCCACTTGCTCACACTCAGCTCTTCGTTTTTGCTTTTAGCTTGCCAAGCGGCTGCCCCACCTTCTAGCGAGACGGCGCAGCAAGTGTCCCACCAAGATACCCGAGCACAAGTGGCGGAAGCTGCCAGCGGGTCGGAAAACAGCCAGTTTCAATTTAAAGAGGCTTTCAAAGAGCATTTTTTCATGGGCACCGCTCTGTCTAAAGAACAGATACTCGGCGATAAAAAAATACAGGCACTTGTCAGTGAACAATTTAATGCCTTAACCGCGGAAAACGAAATGAAGTGGGAACGCATTAACCCTGAACCCGGCATCTACGATTGGCAAACCGCCGATGCGCTGGTTGAGTATTCACAAAGGCATAATATGTTCACGACTGGGCATACCCTGGTTTGGCATCAGCAAGTACCGGATTGGGTCTTCAAAGATAACACCGCCCAGCAGGCTCCGGCAGCGCTTTTGACGCAGCGCATGAAGCACCATATTGAAACAGTGGTAGGCCGCTATAAAGGGAAAATACAATCTTGGGATGTGGTCAACGAAGCCTTCAGAGATGATGGCAGCTACCGTAAAAGTTCGTGGTTTAAGATTTTGGGCCCAGACTACATCGAAACCGCTTTTAAACTCGCTCACGCGGCCGACCCAGAAGCCAAACTGTATTACAACGACTACAATTTATGGAAACCCGAAAAGCGCGACAGTGTGGTGCGCATGGTAAAAAACCTCAAGCAAAAGGGCATTACTATTCACGGCATTGGCATGCAGGGGCACTACGGTTTAAATCACCCCGAAAATTTGCAATACATTGAAGATGCCATAGTCGCCTTCCATCAACTGGGTGTCGATGTGATGGTAACCGAACTCGATATCACCGTCATCCCTTTCCCCGACTCGGAAAACCAAGGCGCCGACATTTCGCTGAACATCGAGCTGCAGGAAAAATACAACCCCTACCCCAATGGCCTAAGCGAAGAAGCGCAACAGGCTTTCGACCGTCGCTATTCAGATGTTTTTAAAGTGTTTGTGAAGCACAGCGACAAGTTGCATCGCATAACTTTTTGGGGGGTTCACGATGCACAGAGCTGGCGAAATGGATGGCCAATTAAAGGGCGCACCGACTACCCTTTGTTGATCGATCGAGATTTAAAGGTAAAACCGGTCGCCAAATCTCTGTTGTCCAGCAGCCGATAGCCACTGCACACGCGCCCCTGCGGTTCACCGCGTAAAGCAGGGTTATTTTTGCTTTGCTTTACGTTACTTTTTTTTACGTTACGTTACTTTACTTTACCTTAAGCTGCGAGCGATTAATGCAGCACCTCCTGCCAATAGATAATTCTATCGTGGCCACGGTAGCTGCCGAAATTAAAACGCGCACTGGGCAGGGCGCTATCGTTGTAGCTACCGTTATTATCCCAATCATAGCGCAACCAAGGATACAAGTTCAGGTCGATATCTACGGCAAAGCTACCGGTATTGCCAGCGCCGGGCGCGCTAAAAAATTGGCCCGCATCACCGTCGATAAATTGAATATCGCTGGCGCTAGCCGCGGCATAACTGCCGCTGGTGGTAGCACTGCCCAGGGCTATATTCAAGTTGGCGGGGTTATCGATGGTTCCCGACGGATAGGAAATAGCGCTGCGAACAATCGACGTGCATGAATCGTCGAGATGCCTTCGCCACAGCCTGCCGTCCCAGTATTCTACTAAAAAATTCACCGGTAAATTATGAGTTTCTGGACCAAAAGCATCGCCTAACCGCAAGCGGCCAAAGCGCAAACCACTGCTGCCTATCAGCGCAAAATCATTGCTGCCGTTGTTATCCACATCTAAAGTTAAATCCGCGGCGGCAAAGCTTACACCATCGCTATCACTCACCAACACACCGAAGTCCACTGCTTGAAACGGACCGTCGGGCGCACTGGCCCGATTGACATGCAAAGTGGTATTTATTTGCGCCGTACCGCTGTTCCAATTAAATGTAGAAGCCGCCAGTAAATTGGCGGCCGCACTGTCGATGCGCGCAGATAAATCCACAGCCGACGCAGCGTCCCGTGCACCGGCGCTAATCGCCCCGCGACTGCCACCAAGTTTTACAAATGCACCCTGATAATTGCTCACAATCGCATCTAAGCTATTTAACGCCTCTAGCTGATAGGCCAAAGCAAAATTTTCCCCTAAATAAGAATAAGCGATAACGCTGCTGCATGCGGCATCAACTCGATTATTATTGAGGGAAAACCGCGCCGGAATAAAACGTCCCACATAACCGGACTGACTCGCACTGAGTAAACTAAAGCCCCCCGCACCCAGGTAATCTCCATCCGATACGGCGGCCTGTAGTTCGATAATACCCACCTCATCGAAATACACCGCGGATGTGGTGCCGACACCATTGGTAAAATTAGTTACCACTCGGGCATCGACAACAGTAGAAGACAAAAAGCTACCTGTGCCGGTGGCGGGAGCCACTAAGCGATGACTTAAGGTCACAGTTTCCGCCGGTGTTTCCAAGCCGAAACTGGCCAGCGGCATATTGTCCGATAAGTTGGCGTTATCCCCGGGGTCGCTGTTGGTCGGTGCATGGCCATCGGGCGCGCCATTGTCGTCGCTGTCATCTGCGGCTTGCCAGGCAACCGCGGTGACGGTAAGGCTAAAGTCGCTTCCCGCCGCAATAAATACGCCGCCGTTCGCGTCTTCAGCGGCCGGGTTTGCAGTCACCCCGAGCGAAAAACCAAAGGGGCGAACCGTGAAAAAACTCGCGCTACCACCGCTAATCACCTGCTCAGAAAAGCTCAGGGAATCATCGTGAAACTGCAAGCTATAACGGCCCACATCAGAAGCTTCAAGACTAAAATCGGCCACGCCGTTAATAAACGGCAAGGAAAAATTATTGCCCGCCGGCAGCGCATTGCCCGGTGAGACACTGCTCGTTGCTGCAGTACTGCGAAGCACCGGCGCTGCGGCCCCTGGATCGCTAACTGCGCGACGCAGCCACACTTTTACCGCACTCGCACTGTAATTGCCACTCGGGCTGCAAGCGCCACTAAGCGGATCTTGCCGGAACATTGCCACACGAAAATCGTGAGCGCGGCCAGCGACAATATCGTTGCCCAAGTTATCTATCGCGGTGACCACAAAAGCGT